>JBJOHQ010000072.1:0-4028 GCA_046047595.1 Planctomycetota bacterium
GGGATGGAGGGCGGGATGTGCTTGCGACAAGTGCTGCGGCGCATTCCGAAGAATGTTGACGCACGTCGAGGAGTCGCCAATCTTCAACGCAATAGTGATGGGTCGATTGTGCTTACGCGAACGGGACTCGAAGCGGTTGATGACACACGCACGTCAACTACGATGCGCGATCACGAGCGTCAAGGCATTGTGCGTATCTACAGCGATGATCCATGGACGGAGCGCGTCGAAAAGTTCCCATGCACATGTCTTGCGTCCACGGGACAAGATCGCTGGCGTATCGATGCGGAGCATGCATCGCGATTCGTCGATGCGTGCAGCGAAGGCGAATACAGCGATGTGATGATCGAACTCTCGGTGCGCGAGTTTGCAGCCGACACGAATCAGAGTGTTTGGCTTGTTGGCACATCGCCAGACACGGCGCGGGGGCTTTGGCCGCTTCCCGCGGGCGTTGCGGATGAACCAGTGCACGACTGGATGAACTCGCACCTCTCCATTTGTGTGGAAGACGCGTTCGTCGCCCGAGAGATTCAGGAAGTCATCGATCGTTACAAGGCTCGGGTTTGGAGACTCAAATCTTCCGCAGTTGTGCTGATTGACGCAGCGGGTGCATGGACCTTGCTCTGCGGAAACTCGTAGAACCGCGAGCGCGTTGCGCCACAATCATGTCGCGCCATGCACTCGCGCGCTACTGCGTTTCTGCATCGACGCACTGATGCACTCACGCAATCGGCGCGTCGACGCGCATGAACGGCGCGCATTTCGCGATTTTCGTGCCCGCCGCGAGTCCGCCCCAGCGGGCGGCGGATACGAGACCGCCACTCGCGCGATCACCCTCGAGCGCGCAGCCGTACGCGGTGAGTACTTCGGCGCACTTCGCGGGCATGATCGGTGTGAGCAACACGGCAGCAATGCGCACGCCTTCCGCGCACGCCGCGAGAATCTCGGCAACGCGCGGCAAATTCGCGGGGTCCTTCGCAAGTTTGAACGGTGCCGTCTCGTTGATGAGAAGGTCGACCGCACGCACGATTGAGAGCGCAGCGTCGGCAGCTTCGGCGAGTTCGAACGCCTCGTAATGGCGCGCGACTTTCGCGGCGGTCGCTTCCGTGAACGCGCTCCACGTCGGCGCACCTGCGGCTGCTGAAATCGGCATCGACGCCGTTTCAGCAGCGGGCATCGCACCGCCAAAGTACTTCTCGATCATCGAACTCGTGCGGCTCGCGCAGTTTGCGAACGTGTTCACGAGATGCGCGGTGTAAATCTCGTGGAAATGCTTGTCGCTGAAGTCCGCGTCTTGCGTACCAATCGGACCTTGCGTTGTCATGTACCAACGCCACGCGTCGACGCCGTACTTCGCGAAGAAACCGTCGATCGTCTCGAGGTCGACGAAATTCCCGAGCGACTTCGACATCTTCTGTCCGTTGCGAATCCAGAACGAGTGCGCGTACACGCACTTTGGCATCGGGAGATCGAGCGCCATCAACATCGCGGGCCAAATCACCGCGTGGAACCAAAGGATTTCCTTGCCGATCACGTGGTACGCAGGCGGCCAATACTTCGCGCGCTCTTTCGCGAGCGTGCCCTGCGGTTCACCGAGTCCGAGCGCGGTTGCATAGTTGAAGAGCGCGTCGATCCACACGTAGATCACGTGCTCTTCGCCTGCAGAGCCTTTCGCGCCCGGCATTGGAATGCCCCACGTGAAATTCGTGCGGGTGACAGGAACATCTTGCAAGCCGTCGCGGAGGCGGCCGAGCACTTCGTTGAAGCGACCTTCCGGACGAACGAAGTTGGGATTCGCCTTGAAGTACTCTTCGAGCCGCGATTGAAACGCGCTGAGGCGGAAGTAGTAGTTCTTCTCCGTCGCACGGACGAGCGGACGGCCCGAGATCGGCGATTTGTAGTCCATCTCCTTCGCACGCGACTCGGTGATGTACTCCTCTTGCCCCTCGTCGTACCAGCCGTTGAACTCGCCGAGGTAGATGTCGCCCGTTGCGAGCAGGCGCTCGACGAAGCGCTGCACCTGCGACTCGTGGCGAGGTTCAGTGGTGCGGATGAAATCGTCGTTCGAGAGGTTGAACGGCCCGAGCAACTTGCGGAACTCAGCGGAGTTCTCGTCGGCGAGTGCTTGCGGCGTCATGCCGCGGTCCTTCGCGCTCTTCTCGACCTTCTGTCCGTGCTCATCGGTGCCAGTGAGGAAGAAGACGTCGCGGCCGTCGAGCCGCATGGCACGCGCCCAGACATCGCAAAGGGTCGTCGTGTACGCGCTCCCGATGTGGGGACGGTCGTTCACGTAATAGATGGGGGTCGTGATGTACGCGGGCGCACGGCTTGGCATCGCTAGATCGTACAGATTGCGCGCGCCGCGCTCGGTGCTCGGCGCGGTCGCCGTAGGATGCCCCCGTGCACGACGCGAGCGAATCATCGAAGGAGCCCATGCGGGAGGCCGCGCAGAATGAAGCGCAGAAGGCCACGCACGGGCCAGCATCCGAAATCCCCGAAGTGGGGGTGTCGGACGCGGCCGCACGCGTTCCGCAAGCGATCGGCGAGCGGGATCACATGACGGTCGATCAGGCTGTCGATCAGACTTTCGATCAGGCTGTCGATCACGCGCTCGAAAAGGCACGCGATCACGCGCTCGATCAGCCACTTGATCCAACGCTTCATGCAGAAGTCCCTGCGCCGTCGCAGGATCTGCCGAAGAGCGCACCGCGTCAGACGAGTGCTCCGGCGATCGCGGCAACAGTCGCGTTGGTGCTTTTTTCCGTGTTCATCGGGCTCTATGGCCCGCGCCTCGGGAACCGCCAGCAACTCCCCGGGGGGACGACGCTCGTTGAACTTGCGACCGCGATTGAGCCGCGACACGCGCAGCGCGTGATCACGAGTGTGCACTCAGGCGCGAGTGACATTGCGTTGCTGCGCCGTGCGCGCGGCGGCGACGAACTCGCTGAGGATGCCCGCGAGAAACTCGAAGCGACTCGCCAGATTGCGGAGGAACAGGTCCTCCGCATCACGGGCCTGCCAATCGTTCTCCCGCAGCCCGCAAACGCGCATGTTTTCTGGAGTGAACCTGAGCGTGTTCGGCTGCCAGGCGCGGCGGGAGCGTTGGTTTCGTGCGTCGCGCTCGAGAATGCGCGATGGGCCACGCTCGAAGAGCACGCGACGATTCTGCTCTTGAGGGATGAAGACCGCTACACAGTCTTCGATGCCTACGGTCGGCCTCGGCCGATGCCCGAAGGTGAAGTGTTCTCGGTCCCGACGCAGTCGAACGGCGGAGACTCGACGAACGAGCCCAACGCGATTCAGTTCTTCCGAGTTGGCTCGGTGGTGGTGGCGGTGCAGGCCTCGACGCCAACGCTGACCGAGGAAATCGTGCGGCTTCTCGAAACTTCTCTCGCGGAGTCGTCGGCGGATGTCCACACGGAACCGCGCCGCGGGATCGATCCCGGCGGATCGGTCGAACCTGGCAGCGCCACGGCCCCGCCGAGTCGCGGTTCGTAAACACCCCGAGCTCCGTCAGAAAGCAGGCAACGAACTCTCACTCCCTCGCACCAAGTCTCTTGCCTTCCGAAGGACCGAGCCGATACTTGCGGGGCACTGCCTCGAGCGCCATTTCGTCGCGCTGCGATGTCGGGGCACCCCACTCCGCTGAAGTTACTACAAAGTTTCTCCAAAGCTTCTCCAGAGCTTCCCCAAAGTCTCTCCACGAATGCGAGTTGGAGCGTGCAAGGTCCGGAGCCACCCAGTGGCCAAGCTTTCACGAGACGCGCCTCCGATCTCGACCAGGCCAGATTTCGTAAACCCTTGCGAACGAACGAGTTGCCCGATGAATCAACTTCCTAGCAACCCCGCGCTGCGTTCTCCCGCTTCCCACCGCCTCCTCCCAGCAGGGGTCTTGGCGTGCACGGTTGCAAGCGCGGTGCTGTGCGCGATTGGTCCGACCGAAACAGCCTTCGCCCAACAGCAGATTCAACCGCAGCGGATCGGTGGCCCCGCCAATCAGGGCTCGCGTATCCAAAGCGGCGTGAACA
>JBJOHQ010000073.1:0-5978 GCA_046047595.1 Planctomycetota bacterium
TGACGATCGGAATCTTCGAGAGAACCGGCACGCCAGCCTCGATCTCGACCTCTTCGAAGCGACGCTGTCCGCCCATGAGGATCGTGCCCTTGTCGGGAACGCTGACCGTCGTTCGGATCGATTGCACCTGAATTTCAGGGAGCTGAATCGCAGCGCTGAAGTCGCTACCACGGCCACCTGCGGTACCCGTACCACCGACTGCACCCTGCACTTCTTGGGTGTCGAAGCCGAGGACGGTGCTCGTATCAAACTGGACAGTCATCGTGACGTATCGGCGGTCGGCCGAGATCACGCCTTCGACGTCGAGGACGAAGCCGTCCTGAACGACGCCGACTTGTGGCTGGAATGCACCGCTCGCGTCACCAGCGACTGGCGTCAGACCCGAGATGAACGAGATCTGCTTCGCAATCGTGATGAACGAACGCTGGCCGTTCATCAGGGTGAGACGCGGAGCCGTGAGCACCACGCCGCGCTGATCTGCCTGCGTTGCTTGGATGAGGAGGTCGACTTGGATGTCGTCCATGTAGCTGAAGCCGGTGGTCGCAGCCGCAGCACCCGAGCTCAAGATCGTTCCACCGATGCCGGGGACGGCACCTTGGAGCGAGTCGAGAATGCCCGTTGAATCTTGCGTAAATCCGACTGGAGTCCAACCAGACTGCCGAGCGATCGGCGAGCCCACTGGACCGAACTGGTAATCGATACCACCTTCACCGTTCGGCACGCCAACAGCTGCGCCGGTCGGAACAGTGTTCTGGAAGGAGCCGTCTTCGCCAACTTGATCCCACGAGCCGAAGATGACTGGATCCTTCAATTGGCCCTTGGCGGCGCCATCTTGGAAGAAGAAGTCGCTGAGGTTGAAGTTCGGGTCAGCCGCACGCGCCTGATCGAACATGCGGTTGTTCGTGTTGAAGTAGATGTCGAGGTCGACACCGATCTGCTCGAACCAATCGCTGGTGACGCCGATGACGCGCGCTTCGTAATTGATCTGCAACGCACGGATCGAACGGAGCTGCGTGAGCAAACCTTCGATATCACGGTGATTGCGCGCCGTGTTCGTGATGATGAGGTTGCCGTTGAGCTCTTGGATCTTGCCGGTGTCGCCACCGTTGTCGACCCAGTTGTCTGGGTCAACTTGATCTTGAATGATCGTGGTGATCTGTTCGATGAGTTCTTCGCGGCTCTTGCGCTCTGGGTCTTCGCCTGGGTCGCCGATGATGCCACCACCGCCGCCGCCGGATCCACCGCCGCCGCCGCCGAAGCCACCACCACCGCCACCACCACCGAAGCCACCGCCACCGCCGCCGAAGCCGCCGCCGCTACCGCCGCCGCCTTGACCCTGTCCGCCCTGCGAAAGCGCAGAGCTCAGGTTGAAGTCGGGGGCGTTGTCGAAGTACGGCACTTCAAAGAGAAGGTCGCGGATGTCGTAGACGATGGTGATCGTCTTCTTGCGGAGTTGCTCCGACGAGCTCACGACGATGACGCCGTCTTCAACGGAGTAATCGGGGCGATCGCTCTCGTCACCGAGTTGCTCCACGACGCGCTTCAACGCGACTTCCGCTGGAACATTGTCGAGCGTGAGCGTGATCGGATCTTCTGGACGAACGCCGATCGTCTCGAGCGCCTTCCAATCGGGGTAGAACTCGACGCCGCTGACCTGGTTCATGTAGCTGAACACTTGGTCGAGCTGGTTGTTGTTGAAGTTGACAGAGACTGCCTTCTGCAACGCCGCCATCGCTTGGCGATTGACGGTGCTCTCGCGGTAACCACTCGCGCGGTCGCGCATGCGCATGTCAGAGAGCGCTGGCCAATCTTCTGGGTACTCGAGGAGGCCCGTCGTCGAACGTGCGCCTGGGCCGGTGATATTCGGCATCGGCGGAACGCTGCGCTCGAGGATTTCCTTCGAGAAGTTGGTGTAGGCCTCGCTGCGGCGCTGCTCAGTCGCGCTGTAGCTGCGGTAGACCGCGCTGGTCTTGAGCGCTGCGCGAAGTGCCTGCGCGGCAGGGTTGTTCGGATCGAGGAGGAGAATCTCGTCGCAAACTTGGATTGCTTCCTCGTACTTCAACTCCATCTGGAGTTGACGCACGCGGATGAGACGCTCATTGATCGCCTTCTGGCGCTTCTCGGCTTCTTGCGCGGCGCGCGCGCTCTTCTCTTGATTCGCGGATTCGCGGCTCTCGTGCTCAGCGAGCGCTGCAGCATTCGCCGCAGCTGTGCGCACAGCGTCGTAGCGCGAATCGAGCTCTTCAATGTGGCTGTTGTACTCAGCGGCTGGGAAGACGCTCTTCTCACGAGCCATCGCCTGCTTCGCTTGGAGAAGCGTGCGCTCCGCGTCGGCGTACGAGCCAGACACCGCAAACTCGTCCGCGCGCTTGATCGAAGCTTCGAGCTGCACAACAGCGCGCTGCTTACGAATCTCAAGATCCGCGCCGACGTCGTTGATGAGCGAACCCTGATCGAGCGCTGCTTGCGCGCGCTGCATTTGCTTCATCGCTTCGGCATCGCCAGGAACGGCGGTCTGGAGGGTCGACCAGAGGTCGATTGCCTTCTTCCACTCGCTGCGGGCCATAGCCTCACGCGCAGCGGTGCGGATCGAGTCGATCTCGGCAGCCGAGGGGCCCGACTGTGCCGGAGCAACCGACTGAACCGGAGGCTCAGCTGATGGCGCGGGTGCAGGCTCAGCTGCTGGCGCGGGCTCGGTCGCCGGTGGAGGCTCTGGCGGAGCATCCTGCGCAAGCGTGGAGTTGGTCCAAGCCGAAGTGCCGACGAGTGCGACCGCGATGAAACCGACGGCGGTCCGAGTGAAGAGCGGACCACTCTGCGTCGAGATGAAGGTCGCCTCGTTCTGCTTGCTGCGCTGCATTCTTTGGGACTCCTGAAGTGCCTGTGAAAGGCACATTTCTCCTGAACGGTCTTCAAACCGAAACACCAAAGCCGGAACAATCCGACTCTCTGCAACCGCGAAGCGAAGATGTTCGCAAGGTTTGTCCCGCGTTGATTGCGGGCCTTGTGTCACGTCTTCGCGACGAGGGCAGCTACGTCCAACGGCGCACCGTCGGGCGTAGATGGGGGAAGGTACCCCCCCGCCCCGATCACCGCAACTCGACAAAGCGAAACTGAATTTCCATCGCGGGCACCGACCGGAGCACCCACCCTCAACCGCACCCTCAACCCCGCCTTCACATCTCGGCCGCCACGAGTTCGACCGATCGAATTGGGGCAGACCATCGCGAAACACGTGGCGTTTGACCGCTCACGATCAAACGCGGTGGGTCGGCGGAGGTGTGGAAAACCTGTTTGGAAGCGCGTTCGCAACTGTTGGCGCAGCCGACGCGCGCCTCGCCACGCGTTCCGCCACGCGCTTCAATCCGCGCTTCAGGCTCGTTGATGGCGCATCGGAAGCGCCCATGCGCCTCGCGAACGCCGAGCGCAGATACCGACATCAGACCCCAACATCAGATCGCGACATCAGATCGCGGCGAGTGCCGCCTGCGCGCGTTCCATCTCAGCCGCGCCAACCGGACGGCGTGACGTCATCATTTCGACGAAAACGTCGAAGAGATAGGCGGAATCGTGCGGTCCGGGGCTCGCTTCTGGGTGGTACTGGACGCTGAAAATCGGCTTCGCCGTGTGGCGGAAGCCCGCGAGCGTGCCGTCATTCAGGTGGACGTGCGTCGGTTCGCCGCCCACCGCGCGGAGGCTCTTCTCATCGACGCAGAAACCGTGGTTTTGGCTCGTGATTTCCACGCGGCCCGTCAAGAGATTGCGCACCGGCTGGTTTGCGCCGCGGTGGCCAAACTTCAGCTTCCACGTCGTCGCACCAAGCGCGAGCGCGAGCAACTGATGGCCAAGGCAGATACCGAAGGTCGGAATCTCGCCGGCCACCTCGCGAAGCGTGCGGATGACGGTTTCGACAACCGACGGGTCGCCAGGGCCATTGGAAATGAAGAGGCCGTCCGGCTTCAGGGCGCGAATCTCGGCCGCGGTCGCCGTGTGCGGCAGGAAGTGAACGTCGCAGTTGCGCTCGACGAGGTGGCGGTAGATGTTTCGCTTGGCGCCGCAATCGATCGCGACGACTTGGAAACGCGCTCCTGGCGCGCGACCTGCGGGGGTCGGCTTCGTTTCGACGAAAAGGCCGCCGCGCGGCGCCCATTCGCCGAGCGCCTCTTCGAATCGACCGCTGCAGCGCGGAGAGACTTGCGCCGCGAGATTTGCGCCGGCCATCGAGGGGATTGCGCGGGCGCGGGCGACGAGTTCAACGTCGCTTGCCGTCGCCAGTGGCACGGAGGAAATGATGCCGCGCATCGCGCCGCCCATGCGGAGGCGCCGCACGAGTGCGCGCGTATCGATGCCGTGAATCGCAGGAACGCCGGCCTCTTCGAGCCAGTCGGAGAGCGTGCGCACCGAGCGCTGATTCGACGCGACTTGCGAGAGTTCGCGGACAACAAAGCCCGCGACGCACGGCCGCGCGCTCTCAATATCTTCGGCGGCGACGCCGTAATTCCCCATTTCGGTCGCGGTCATGGTGAGGATCTGCCCGGTGTACGAGAGATCCGTCAGCGCCTCTTGGTAGCCGCACATGGCGGTGTTGAAGACGACTTCGCCTGCCCCTTCCAATCCATACCGCTCATGGCCAACGCCATCGACCTCGCGGAGTGATCCGCCGAAAGCGCGTCCGTGGAAGACCGTCCCGTCCTCGAGGGCGAGGCGTGCCAATTTCGAAGTCTGCATGGGGCCGACAGTGTAGCCGAAGGTATCTTCAGGTTCCGTGTCCCTGCGCGCGAATCTCATCCCCATGCTTTGCCTCGGCGGACTGACGGCTGCGACGGTTGGCCTCATGGCCTCGCCGCTCGTGCGCGCGGTGCGTGACGTGCGGGTGCCGACAACCGCGACGACAACCGCAACCACAACCACGACGCCCCTCGCGGCCCGCCCGCGCGGCGAGAACTCCCTCACGCAACGCGTCGACTTCAATCGCGACGTTCGTCCGATCCTCTCTGACCGCTGCCTCGGCTGCCACGGCCCCGATGCGGAACATGGCCGCCGCGCTGGACTTCGGCTCGATACCGAGGAGGGATCGCGTACCACGCTGCCGTCCGGCGCGCGCGCGATCGTGGCGGGCGACCTCGACGCAAGTGAGGCGGTCCAGCGGATCTTGTCGGACGATCCCGACGATGTCATGCCGCCGCCCGAGTTGAAGCGGCCGCTCACCGCGGCGGAGCGCGACATTTTGGTGCGCTGGATCGCCGAAGGAGCGAAGTACGCGCCGCACTGGGCGTTTGTCGCGCCGAAGGTTCCCGCCCAGTCTGCCTCCTCTACGGAGCAAACCCAAACAACCTGGCCGCGCGACCCGATTGATGCACTCATCCTCGAGCGCATGACCGCCGCGGGTCTCGCGCCGGAGCCGGAAGCCGACCGCGCCACGCTCCTGCGCCGCGCGTCACTTGCACTGACGGGGCTTCCGCCGACGCCCGAAGAGGTCGATTCGTTCGTCGCCGATGCGTCACCCGACGCATATGAACGTCGCGTCGACGCAATGCTTGCGACTCCACGCGCTGCCGAGCATCGCGCGACCGTGTGGCTTGATCTCGCGCGCTTCGCAGACACCTTCGGCTACCAGTCCGACGGCGACTCCTTCACCTGGCCGTGGCGTGATTGGCTGCTCGAGGCGCTCGAGCGCAATATGCCGTACGACGCATTCGCGAGTGCGTTGATCGCAGGCGATCTGATGCCAGCCGCGTCGCACCGCGAACAACAAGCGCTTGCCGTCGCAAGTGCCTTCAATCGTTTGCATCGCATGACAGAAGAAGGCGGCTCGATTTCCGAGGAATTCCGCCAAGAAGGCATCGCTGATCGCGTGTCGACCTTCGGCACGACGTTCCTCGGTCTCACGCTCGAGTGCGCGCGCTGCCACGATCACAAGTACGACCCAATTCCAACGCGCGAGTTCTACGGGCTCGCGGCGATGTTCGGAAAGATCG
>JBJOHQ010000074.1:0-6952 GCA_046047595.1 Planctomycetota bacterium
ATCGACAGCGTGGGTTATGGGGGGCTTCCAGATGCGTCGGGTCGCGTGAGCCTCGATGGCTGCGTGATGCTCTCGCCCGCGCAATGCGGCAGCGTCGCTGGCCTCCGTCGGCATCTTCATCCCGTTTCGATCGCTCGGCGCGTGATGGAACGAACGCCGCACGTGATGCTCGTCGGCGCGGACGCAGATCTCTTCGCGAACGCACAGGGCATGGGTGAAGTGGAACTGCTCTCGCCAGAAGCGCGCGCGACCTACGAGAAGTGGTTGCGTAAGGGGGGCGTCGTCGATCAAAGCCGCGACGGTGGTGGCGCGCTTCGGCTTGGTTTCGACCCGCTTCGACCCGTTGATCGACGACATGGCGCCGACGGGAGGCTCTTTGGGGGCGGGGAATTGCCAACGGATGTTCCCGTCGATCGCTCCGCCAGCCTTCCTGCAGACGAGGCACGCTGGCGCCATCACGACACGATCGGTTGTCTCGCGCTCGATGCGAAGGGCATACTCGCAGGTGGTTGTTCGACAAGCGGTACGCCGTTCAAGGTGCCAGGTCGCGTGGGCGACTCGCCAATCATCGGCCACGGTCTCTACGTCGATCCGTCGGTCGGCGCGGCGACGGCGACGGGCACAGGCGAACTCATCATGGGGATTTGCGGCGCGTTTCTCGCTGTCGAGTGCATGCGCCGTGGCGCATCGCCGCTCGATGCCGCGCGCGAAGCCGTTGCGCGCATTGCTTCGACCTATCCGCTCGAATCACATCACCAAGCGGCATTTCTTGTGATGGCGCGCGACGGTTCGTTCGCTTCCGCATCGCTGCGGCCTGGCTACCGCACATCGGTGCGCGATGCTTCGGGCGCACGCGCGGTCGAACCCGACTTTGTCGCGATTCCTGATGCGAGCGTCACTGACCCGACGGCGTAGTCGAAGTCGATGGGTTGCTCGACGGGTTGCTCGACGGGTTGCTCGATGCGGCGCTCGATGCGGCGCTCGATGGGTTGCTCGATGGATTGCTCGAGGGATTGCTCGAGGGATTGCTCGAGGGAGCATTCGGCGCGTTTTCCAGCGGTTTTGAGGGTGCTGCGGATGTTGCAGTGGCGGCGGGGACCGACACACCGATCGCATGGTCATTTGGCGGCGGCGGACTCATCGAGTCGACGGTGATCGGATCGCACTTCTCGCCCCACGCGCGCACGACTTTGCCGTCGCGCGTTTCGAACCACCAACACGTCCGCTCGATTTTGTTCGCACTCGACGCCGCGAGCATGAAGAAGTACGAGCCTTCGGTGGTTCGCACATCGCTGTCGTAGCGCAGCACTTCAGCACCATCGGGAAGGCACACGCGATTCTGCGGTTCACCGAACGCAGCGATCAGCCACTCCGTCGAAGTCTTGTTGTATTCAATCGCGCGAAGGGCACTTTCGGAGATTTGTGGCCCAGTCTCGCGCACGGTGCGACCTGACGTCACCAAGCAACCAGAAAGGAGCGCCAGCGCGGGAAGCGCGAGGATCGCAGCGGCAAAGCGTGGAGGAAACTGGGAGGCGCCGACTGACATGGAGGAGACGGAGTATAAGTGGGCGGGCGACGCATCCGCGTGCTTCTTCTCAACGAAACTCGGGCTTGCCCAACTTTGCTGCCTGTTGCGCAGCATTCTCACTCTTGCGCAGCATGCTTAAGGACTCTTCATGAAGCTCTACACCCGCACTGGCGACGATGGAACGACCGGACTCTTCTCTGGAACGCGCGTCGCCAAGGACCATCCACGCATCGAGGCGTATGGCACGGTGGATGAGTTCAACGCGGTGATCGGCATGGTGATGGCCTGCTGTCGCGCGAGTGATCCCTTTGAGGCGCGGCTTCTCGCGATCTTCGCGCAGGCGCAGTCGCGGCTCTTCGATATCGGCGCGGATTTGGCGACGCCCGAAGGCGCAAACAACAGTTCGAAAATCGTGCGGATTGAAGAAGCGCACGTCGACGAGGTCGAACGATGGATCGACGAAATCGACGGCGCGAATCCACCGCTGCGCACCTTTGTGATGCCGTCGGGTTGCGAACTCGCTGCGCGCTTGCATCTCGCGCGCACCGTGTGTCGTCGCGCCGAGCGTTTGATGGTGTCGCTTGGTCAACTCGAACCTGTCGGCGCGGGCCCGCTGCGGTACATGAATCGCATGAGCGACTTGCTCTTTGCGATGGCGCGTCGCGCGAATCACGCGGCAGGCGTCGGCGATGTGCCATGGGTGCCGACGTCGCCGAAGTGATGCGGGCGCTTTCCTTTGCGGTCGCCGCTGCGGCGGCGACCTCTGGCGTGGATGATGCCAGAGCGAGGGCGCGGCAAGAGCCGCGCTCGAGCGCTCAAACACGGGTGCCCGATGTCTCGAGGTGTGAATCGAAGTGAACACCGAGAGCCATCGGAACCGTGGACGTCTGAGTTTTGCGACTGAGTTGATCGAAGACTGACGCCTTGAAATCGCACGTCATCCGTTCCGATGGCTGCTGATCTCACTTCGTTCGATCACCAGACATCGGGCACCCGTGTCCTTCGCGGTCGCCGCTGCGGCGGCTCCCTCTGGTGTGCATCACGCGAAAGCGAGCGCTTACGCCTGACTTGTCTCAGCCCCCTCGGATTCACTCCGAGGGGAGCTGGCCAGAGCGAGCGAAAGCGAAGCGAGTCGCGAGCGCTCAATGTTGTTGCGGTCGCCGCTGCGGCGGCTCCCTCTGGCGTGGATCACGCGAAAGCGAGCAAGTTGCGAAGCAGGTTGCGAGCGCTCAAAACGTTACTGCGTCCCGAAGATGCGATCGCCCGCGTCGCCGAGGCCGGGCACGATGTAGAAACGCTCATTGAGTCGTTCGTCGATCGACGCGACGTGAATCATCACATCGGGATGCGCCGCGTGCATCGCGCGAATGCCTTCAGGTGCTGCAACGAGACACACGAGTTGAATGTCGCGGACGCCTTTCTCACGCAAGAGTTCCACCGCGTGTATCGCGCTGCCGCCCGTCGCGAGCATGGGATCAACCACGATCGCGGGGCCATGTGCGATATCGACAGGCATCTTTGCGTAGTACGTCACCGGCTTCGCAGTCCTTTCATCGCGATAGATGCCGATATGTGCAACGCGTGCCTCGGGGAAGAGCGCAAGCAATCCATCCATCATCGCAAGCCCCGCGCGCAAAATCGGCACGATGGTCGTTGGCTCTGCGAGTTCAGTACCAATCGTATGAGCGACTGGTGTTTCAACCGGTTTTTCGCGCACCGCGAGACGGCGGCTCACCTCGTATGCCATCAACCCCGCGATCTGATTGAGCAACGTTCGAAACTGCTCGTGCCCAGTTGTCTTCTCGCGAAGAATCGTGAGTTTGTGCTGAATCAGCGGATGGTCATAGACCGCGACATTCGGATGCTGCACGCTGCGGGTTGGCATGCGCGCAGCGTAGCGAACGCGGTCAGAGAGTGAAACGTCGAGGCTTGGAGGTACGCGCGTGCATCACATGCGATCGGGCGCGACGATTCCGTAGAGTGAAAGTCCGTCGGCCAAGATCGCGCGTGTGATCGCGCAGAGTTTGAGTCGTGCGAGGCGCGTTGCGGGGTCGTCTGCTTTCAACACTGGGCACGATTGATAGAACGCGTTGAAAAGTTCCGCGAGTGTGCGGAGATAGAGTCCAACGCGGTTTGTCTCGAGCGTGCGGCCAACGTCGAGCGTCATCTGTGCGTAACGCAAGAGATGGAGCGCGAGCGCCTTCTCTGCTGGTTCAGCGAGCGAGAACGACGCTGCTGCGATGGCTGCAGGCGATTCGCCTGACTTCGCAAGAATCGACGCGATGCGCGCGTGTGCGTATTGCAAGTACGGGCCGGTGTCGCCTTCAAACGCGATCATCGCATCGAGATCGAAGACGTAGTCTTTCGTGAGATCGCCCGAGAGATCGGCGTACTTCACCGCCGCGATACCAACAGCGGCGCCGATCTTCGCGAGTTCATCCGCAGGCAAACCGTGCGTTGGAGCGTTGGGATCTGCCGCGCGCCGCGTGACTTCTGCCGTCCCGCGTTCACACGCTTCGTCGAGGAGGTCCTTCAGCGTGAAATTCTCGCCAGAGCGCGTTTTCAGCGGCTTTTTGTCGCTTCCGAGCACGGCGCCGAAGCCAAGATGGACGAGCGTCGACTCTCTGCCATCCGCGGTTTTGTTCCAACCAATCAAGCGTGCTGCGTCGAAGACATCTTTGAAGTGATCGCGTTGCCGCGCATCGACGACGTAGACGACGAGGCTGCCGTCGAGTTCAAACGTGCGGAAACGCACAGCGGCGAGATCGGTCGTCGCGTAGAGGAAGCCGCCGTCCGACTTCTGAATGAGCAGTGGTCGTTCGCGATCGGCGAACGGCACCACCATCGCACCGCGATCGCTCTTCGCGAGTCCAGACTTCGCGAAGGCGTCGATCACGCCAGCAAGGCGATCGCGGAAGAAGCTCTCGCCGCGATTGTTCTCTCGGCCGACTTTCACGTTGAGCGTTCGTGCGGCTTCGTAGACCTGCTCCATCGTCACTTCGATGAGACGCTCCCAAAGTCGCACGATTTCAGGATCACCCGATTGCAGGCGAACAAGCGTCTTTTTCGCATCTTCCATCGCCGCACGTGCGGGTTCGTATTGGATTTCGAACTCGGCGATGCGGTGTGGGCCGCAGTGATACTCGTATGCAGCGTCGAGATCTGCGGTCGACGTTTCCTTCTGTGCGCCGCGATATGCGTGATTCAGATCGTCGAGCGAAAGTCGCGCGAAATCAGCGCGCTCGCGCATGAGTTTCGCAAGCGTCATGGCGATCGGAAGACCCCAGTCGCCCAAGTGATTTTCGCGCCAAACCTTGCGGCCGAGTCGCTCGAAGACGCGCGCGAGTGAGTCGCCAATGATCGTCGCGCGCAAGTGACCAACGTGCATCTGCTTCGCGACATTCACGCCGCAAAGATCGACGACCACTGCGTGTGGATCCGTCGGCGCTGGAACGCCAAACGTTTCGCTCGCCGCGAGTTTCGTGAGGCATGATTCCGTGCACGCGCGCGTCAGTGTGACGTTGATGAAACCAGGACCCGCGACTTCGCATTTGTCAGCGATTCCTGCAACATCCGCAGCCTTCAAGATTTCCTCCGCGAGCGCGCGCGGGTTCGTTCCTCGCTCCTTCGCGAGCGCCATCGCCGCGTTCACTTGGAAATCGCCGAACTTCGCGTTGCCACTCGGTCGAATCTGTGGATCCGACTCCACGCCTGTGACGGCACGAATCGCGGCGCGGAAACGCGCGTCGAGTTCGGTCGCGGGGTCGCAAGCGGGGCGTGGGGAGAGTGCGTGGGAAGTCGCTGGGGAAGTCATGTCGAATTCCGGTGTCCGGAAGGGGCGCGATGGTATCGGAGGCTTCGCGCACACGCGTGACGCAGATTGGATGCGGGGCGACTACCATCGCCGCCCCAAAGGAGCCCCAATGGCCGCGAAGAAGCGCGCAAAGAAGGCAGGAGTCGCAACAGCCACAAAATCGGCGAGCGCCAAGCGCGCTGCGAAGGTGTCTCGCCCGCGTGCTCGCACGAAATCGAAGTCGGCGATGCCCGCAAGATCAGCGGCCTCGACCTCGCGCGCCGCTCAGGCGGGTTCAAAGGTCCAAGGCGCGGCACTCTCGGCCGCGGATCGTCGCGCGCGCGAAGCGTTTTTGTTGGAGGTAACTTCGCTTCCAACGGCCGCGGGCCGCGAAGAACGCGTCATCGCGCACATCGAAGCGTGGGTTGCCGAGCGCTGCGATCGACTCGTGCTTTCACGGGACCGCATCGGCAACCTCACGATCGCGCGGCACGATTTCCTCGAG
The DNA here is from genome assembly GCA_046047595.1 of Planctomycetota bacterium. GTDB lineage: Bacteria > Planctomycetota > Phycisphaerae > Phycisphaerales > SM1A02 > QWPT01. The sequence goes on from JBJOHQ010000074.1 coordinate 5,827, forward strand.
TCGTGCGCGAAGGGCGTCAAGCCACTGCTCATCACCGCGCACCTCGATCACCCAGCGTTTGTCGTGACTGGCTTACGCGTGGTTGGGAAGGGGAAAGCGGCGGGCGTGGAACTCGATCTTGAGTTTCGTGGCGGTGTGAATGATCCGTACTTTGTCGGCGCTGCGCTCGAAGTCTTCGATCGCGCCGGTCGCAACTCCTGCGAAGCGCGCATCGTTTCGCTCGATGCGAAGACCGATCCCGCAACCAAGCCGTTCAAGACCGTTGTCGCGCGCCTCGCGCGCGCGGCGGACGCTGCGATCGTGGTGACGGGTTCGATCGCACGATGGAAGTTTCCGAACGCGGAAGTGAAAGATGGACTCGCACACACGCATGCCTGCGACGATCTCGCAGCACTCGCTGCCGCGTTGGTTGCGTTCGATTCGATTTCGCGCGATGCAGCGTGCGCACACGTGGCGTTGTTGTTTACGCGCAGCGAAGAGATTGGTTTCATCGGCGCGATTGGCGCTGCGCGCGAGGGCACGGTGCCAAAGGGCGCGCGTCTGCTTTGCCTTGAGAATTCCCGCAGTTTCCCGAGCGATTCACCAGTTGGTGCTGGGCCGATCGTGCGAGTCGGTGATCGTTTGAGCGTCTTCACGCCGGAACTCACCAATCGTGTGGGTGACCTCGCGGCCGCGCACGCGAAAGAGCATGCAGCATTCCGCTATCAACGGAAACTCATGCCGGGCGGCGCTTGTGAGGCGACAGCATTCGCAAGTTTCGGCCTCGCGTCGACGTGCGTCTGTTTGCCACTCGGCAACTACCACAACATGCAAGACATCGACGGCGTTGCAGCGGGCAAGTCGAAAGCGCGCGTTGGTCGTGAGTTCATCGCAACGAACGATTTTCATTGGTTGGTCGAGCTGCTCGAAGTCGTTGCGCGGAAACTCGATGACCCATCGGTCGCGACGAGTCATCGCGCGTTGATGGACACGCTGTGGTCGCGCCATGCACGCATCGTTGAAGCGAATGTGAGGGGCGCATGACCGCGTTTGCTTCGATTCCTGAAATCCTCGCCGACCTGCGCGCGGGGAAAGCAATCGTGCTCGTCGATGATGAAAATCGCGAGAACGAAGGCGATTTCGTCGT
>JBJOHQ010000075.1:0-5508 GCA_046047595.1 Planctomycetota bacterium
GTGGGCGCGCGTCTTCGTCGACGGCAAGCCGGTCGAGCTCGACCGCAAGGACTTTGAAGCGCAGTACAAGCAGACGAATCACTGGCACAACTGGGTCGACGCCTGCCTCGCGGGCAAGAAGGACGCCTGCGCGTCGCGCTTTGAGAAGGGCGGCAAGATGTGCGAGAGCCTTTCGATCGGCGCGATGAGCTGCGTTGAGCCGGGCAAGGTGCTCGAGTACGACGCGGCCAAGTGCATCTTTAAGAACAGCGCCGCGGCGAGCGCCGCGCTCCGCAGCCCGTATCGCAAGGGCTGGGAAGTGGCGGGGCTTGGTTGAGCGCTCGCGACGTAGTTCGATCGCTCGCAACTGGCGGCGGGGCGAACCGTTGGTTCGCGTCCGCCGCTTTTGCTCGCTTTGGCGTGGACGGCGCGGGAAGCGGCCGAAGGCGGAGCGCAGCGAAGCCTGAGCGATGGACGTCGGAGTTGATGGTCGTTTCGTGTGGCACTACCTCCTGCGCAGCAGGAGGTAGTGGCGAGAGGCACGAACACAGACAAAGCACCCATGGAACATCAGCACCCATGGAACATCAGCACCCATCGAACATCGTGGCGCATTGCGCCTTTGCCGCGCGTCGCCATCACCAGAGGTGATGCCACACGGCACGTCAGCAGTCGCGGAACGTCATCCTCTCGCGCTTCACTTCGTTCCGCGCTCGTCATTGAGCGCTCGCTTTCGTCGGCTCCCTCAGAGTGAATCGTCTATTGATGGGACGCGGGCCGAGATGCGTCGTTTATCCGCACGCACCCCACGCGGCGAGCAGGGCGCTGAGGTCGGCGGCATCGGTCGTGCCGTTGCCATCGACGTCGCCGCCCGCGGTGCCCCACGAGGCCAACACGCCCGCGAGATCCGCCGCATCCACTGCGCCGTTTCCGTCGCGGTCTGCGGGGCACGCTGGCGCGCATTCATCGGGGATGCCGTTGCCGTTTGCGTCGGCAGAGATGCCGAGCGCGATGTCGCGCACGTCTGGTGAACCGTTCGAGTTGCAATCGGTCGCGGTCGAGTACTCGAGGAGATACGCGATCGATGTGTTGCCGCTCGGTTGGTCATCCCAGGTCGCGCGGATCGCGCCGTCGGCCGTCCAGTAGCGCGCGCGATCGCCCGAGTTGTTCGGTTCACCGGGCGCCCATTGCGTGAATCCCCACGTTTCGCCGCTCGACCATCGCCACGTGCCAGACGACTTGAACGCGCCGATCCACGGGCCTTGTCCGCCCGACCAACCAACAGCACTCGAGGCGAGCGTTGCGAAGAGAAAATCAGCTTCGGCTTGCGACGTGATCGCAACCAACTTTCCACCGCGCGCGTTTGCTGCGGTGTTCGCTGCGGTCCAGTTGATCGCAGGCGAAACAAGCACGAGTTCATACGCGTGGTCGTTGCCGCCGCAGGATGTGGGCCACGTCGAAATCAAGAGATCCGCGCGAGAAGCGCACGAATCGATGAGTCCATCGCCGTTCGCATCAGTTGCAGTTCCCGCATCAATCGCGCAGAGATCCGCGATGCCGTCGCTGTCGCAATCGAGCGCGTTTCGCCATGCGATCGACGCGCACACCGCGCAGGTCGCCGATGTCGTGTTGCCGCCGAGACTTTGATAGGCGCCAGAGATGTTGTTTGGAGTTCCGCCGCAGAAGGACGATTGACCAACTTGCCCCGTGATTCCGCCTTCAAATCGCACCGTGCCGCCGGAGCCTGTGGCCGAGCATGACACTGCCGTTGATGAAAGCAGTTTGCATGAACCCGAGCCGCTCGCGAGAACGGCGCCACCGTTGCCCGCCGTCGCAGAGGTCTTCAGGAAATCGCAGCGCTCGATGACAAACGTGCCAGTTTCACACTGAAGTGCGCCGCCCGTCGCAGCGGTCGTGCGATCAAAGACAGAGTCAAGAATCGTGACGATCGCGTTGCGCGCGTAGATCGCGCCACCCTTCGCCGTTGCAGCGGTTTGGATGAAACGACAGTTGCGAACTGTTGCATTCGCGCCGTCGATTTGGATACCCGCGCCATCGGTTGCGGCAGCGTCGTGAATTGTGAATCCATCGACGACGGCGCCTGCAGCGGTCGCGCCCGCAATGAGCACTCCGCGCCCAGCGTTTGCGTCAATGAAGGTCGCGGTCGGTCCAAACTGCGAGCGCAAACGAATCGGTTTTCCCTTGAAATCAACGCGTTCGTAGCGGCCGGGCGCCACGATGATTTCAGCGCCCGCGACCGGATCGGCGAAGTCGATCGCCGATTGCAAGGTCTGCGCGGTTGCGCCGCACACGCGGCCCGCGAGGATCGTGCCGCTCGTTGTCACAGTCACGCGAACGTCGGCCGAGTCGGTGAGTCCGCCGGCGTCACGCAGCGTGTAGTTGAAGGTGTCGCTTCCGAAGAAACCCGCAGCAGGCGTGTAGCGAAGCCGCGCGGTGCTGCCCGAACCGACGAGCGTGACGGTGCCTCCACGCGCGCTCGTCGCATCGAACGCGTTGATCGAAAGCACCTCGCACGAATAGTCGGTGTCGTTTGCGAGCACATCGAGATCGGTGCCTGTCGAACCGCCCGCCACAGAGAAGCGGTCCATCTGCGCATCGGGCGGAATCGGGCCTTCAACCGCGGGATCTTCCGACAAACACCCGACCGCGTTGCGGTGTGAAGTCATGATGTTCTTGTCGTTCGGGCCCATCCAGAGGCAACCGCCGCACATCGTGTCGCACGGTTCATCAGCGCAGTGGGGCGCTGCGAAGTTGTGACCGACTTCGTGGCACATCACGTTCGCATCGGCAAATCGCGTCATGCCAACGCCGTACTGATTGCAGACGACACCAACCCACGCCACGCCAGCGATACCGTCGGAATAGCCCGTGCCACTAAACATGTGGACGAGATCGCGTTCGTAGAGCGTGGTGTTCGTCCACTCGACGCGCGCGCGGTCGAGGACGGAGCCCGCCGCGGTGAGGCCCGCGTAAGGGTCGGTCGCTGGATCGGTGCGCACGATGATCGCGCTGGTGGCGAACGACACACCGACGTGCTTTTCGTAGACGAGATCCACCGTGTTGATGGTCTGCACAATCGCGGCGGTCGTGTTCGCGGGTGCGGGGCCGTAGGTTTGGAAGAAGAGCGCGTCGCTATCGACGAGGAACACGCACTGTCGGCGACACGAAGTTCCTGCGATGCCGCCGTCAGGTGTGCCTTCGCCCACACCCGCACCATCGCGGACTTCCATGCCGTGCGGAATGCCTTCATCGCACTCCGCACCGCACGCGATACCTGCGCTCGCTTGTCGGGTGCTACTCAAGATGGGCGTTGCGCTCGCGCGGCACGAACCATTGCGGCCGAGTGCGACGAGCGCGGTTTCAGGCACTTCATGAAGTGAGCCATCACGATGATCGACGATCTGTGCGCGCAGTGTGCCATCGCAAAGTGTCGCCGCGAGCGAGAGTTCTCCCGTCGCGCCCTGCAAGGCGCGCACCCCGAGTTTGCGCGTGGTTGTGATTTCGACGCCATCGCGGCCGCGGATCTCAACGAGGGCGTCTTCAAACTCCGGCACCGGCTTCAGATCGAATCCGACGATAGCCCCGTCGACCTCCACGCGAAGAAACGCGGGCGCGGGCGGCGCAGGAAGGATGGGGAGGGCGGCAGTGAAAAATGCGATCGCGGGCAATGGCATGGAAGTCACATCATGCCACGCAACAACGTCCTTCCAAGGGGGAGGGGGATTCGAACGCGAGAATCACACGAGATGTGGACGAGAGATATCGGCGGGGGCTATCGGCGGGGGCTCGTCCGCGCGCGGTAGGCGTGATCTGTGGCCTGATCGGTGGCCTGTCGGTGGCCTGATCGGTGGGCCTGTTCAGCGTCCGAACAGCCGACCCAAGACGCCCGCGCCAGCCTTTTCGTGCTTGATGAGCATGTCGAGTTCGCCAGCGTCGAAGTAGATGCCGCCGCACGAGCCGCAAACATCGACCATCACGTTCTCAAACTTCTTCTCAGCCATCTTGCCGCCGCACTTTGGGCAGCACATCCAGTGGGCAGCCTTCGCAGCACCCGACTCCGTGGCCTTGCGCTTCGCGTCGAGCTCGGCGCGAATCTTCGCGAGTTGCTCCATCTCTTGCTTCTTGAAGGCCGCTTCTTCGTGGTTGTAGCCGGTCGGTTCGGTGATGCCGCTCATGGGTGGTGTCCTGTCGTGAAACGCAGCAGGCAAGCGCCGCCGCGGGGCGGAGGATAGCACGCGTGCCTGAGGAGAGGGTGGCGTTTGGACGTCGGTCGAATGGCAGGGCGAGGGGAGAATTGGGGGCGTTGGGCGGAGCTAGACTCTGCGCCCATGCGGAGCCGCTTGAACAGAAATTGCTTTGCTGCACTCGCGCTTCTGGTCGGCGGGTTTCTCGCGACAGGATTCGTCGTTTCCACTGCCGCCACTGCGGGTGGCGATGACCACGGCACTCACGCGAAGTCACCGGATCTCGCCGCCATGCCGGAGGTTTCCGCGGTGTCGCCCGTCGACTTCCCTGGCATTCACAATCTCGTTGCCTTTCACGATGGATTCGTCTCGGGCAGCGCGCCAGAAGGCGACGCGGGCCTCGATTCGCTCGCGAAGCTCGGCTTCAAGACGGTCATTTCCGTGGACGGCGCGATTCCGGATGTCGAAGGCGCACGAAAGCAGGGCCTCCGTTACGTGCACCTCCCGATCGGATACGACGGATTTGATGATGTGCGCCGGGCGGAACTCGTGCGCGCGGTGCGTGATCTTCCGAAGCCGATCTACATCCACTGCCATCACGGCAAGCATCGGAGCGCGGGTGCTGCGGGAACAATCGCGGTGTCGCTTGGTTGGATGAGTAACGCGGCCGCGGCGGACCGCATGAAGATCTCGCAGACCGCGGAGAGTTACACGGGGCTTTGGGCATGCACCGCAAAGGCAGCGCCGATGATGGCCGCCGCGATTGATGCCGCACGCGCTGAGTTTCCGGAGATCACGAAGCCGGAGTCGATGGTGGCGGCGATGGTCGCGATCGATGAAGCGTTCGATCGATTGAAACTCGTCGAGAAGAACGGTTGGAAGGTGCCGGCGGATCACCCTGATCTCGCGCCTGCCGCAGACGCGGGCAAACTTGCGGATCTCCTGCGTCTCCTTGTGGATGACGCGCATTTGAAGTCGCTCGATGAGGCGAGCCGCCAGGATTTCGCGGCACTCCTTGTCGATGGCGCAGCGAAGTCGAGTGCCCTTGAGGAGGCGCTTCTCCAAGTCAAGAACGTGCAACTCAAGATCGGTGCCGCGTCGAAGAGTGGATCGCAGTCGGCGACCTCGAGTGGTGCTGCGGGTGCCGCTGCGAGTGGCACTGCGGGTGGCGCTTCGGGTGGTACTGCGGGAGCCGCGTCGGGAACGGCAGGTTCCGCGTCGGTTGGTGAGACAGCACTGACCGACGAAGAGCGCGCGCGTCTCAAGTCTGCGATGGCTGCGGTTGGCGCGAATTGCAAAGCATGCCACGTGAAGTATCGGGATT
>JBJOHQ010000076.1:0-5085 GCA_046047595.1 Planctomycetota bacterium
GACAGTTGGCTCGAGATCCTCGGGCGCTATGTGATCGCGCCGCGCAACGAGAGGAAGGCGATCGACAAGATCATCTTCCCGCGCTACCACCAACTTGATGTGACGCGGCGACTGCAGGAGGCGATCGCAGCCGATGGTGTCGGCGCGCGGTACCTCGTGCAACATTCGGCGGGATCGGGCAAGACGAACTCAATCGCGTGGACGGCGCACTTCCTCGCCGAGATGCACGACGCGGGCAACACGAAGGTGTTTGACTCGGTGATCGTGGTGTCCGACCGCACGGTGATCGACGACCAGTTGCAGAAGGCGCTCGAGTCGTTCGAGCGGCAGAAGGGCGTGGTCGCGACCATCACGGGCAAGGAGTCGAGCAAGAGCGCGTCGCTCGCGGAGGCGCTCTCGGGCGACAAGAAGATCGTGGTGTGCACGATCCAGACCTTCCCGTTTGCGCTCGAAGCGGTGCGCGAACTCGCGGCGACCAAGGGCAAGCGGTTCGCGGTGATCGCCGACGAGGCGCATAGTTCGCAGTCGGGCGAGGCGGCGTCGCGATTGAAGGAAGTGCTCTCGGCCGACGAACTCAAGGCGCTCGAGGATGGCGGCGAGGTGAATACCGAGGACTTGCTTGCGCTCTCGCTCGATTCAAGACTCGATTCAAGACTTGAGCAGAAGATGGCCGCCCGCGCCGAGAGCGGATCGAAGGGGATCAGTTTCGTCGCCTTCACGGCAACACCCAAGAACAAGACGCTCGAACTCTTCGGCACACGCCCCGACCCGACGAAGCCGCCCGCCGACGACAACCTGCCGCGCCCGTTCCATGTGTATTCGATGCGCCAGGCGATCGAGGAGGGCTTCATCCTCGATGTGCTGCGCAATTACACGACGTACAAGATGGCGTTCAAGCTCGCGCACAACGGCGCCGAGTACGACGAGCGCGCCGTCGAGCGCGCGCAGGCGATGAAGGGCATCATGGGCTGGGTTCGCCTCCATCCCTTCAACATCAGCCAGAAGGTCGAAATCGTCGTCGAGCACTTCCGCGCGCATGTCGCGCCGCTCCTTGAGGGCAAGGCGAAGGCGATGGTCGTGGTTGCGAGTCGCGTCGAGGCGGTGCGCTGGCAACTTGCGATCGAGAAGTACATCGCGAAGAAGGGCTACGGGATCGGCACGCTCGTTGCGTTCTCAGGCGAGGTGCACGACAAGGAGTCGGGGCCCGAGCCTTTCAGTGAGACGAGTAAGGAACTCAATCCAGGCTTGCGCGGTCGGACGATCCGCGATGCGTTCGACACGAAAGAGGACAGCAAGCTGAACGAGTACAGCATCTTGCTCGTCGCCAACAAGTTCCAGACGGGCTTCGACCAACCGTTGCTGTGCGGGATGTATGTCGACAAGCGCCTCGCGGGGATTCAGGCCGTGCAGACGCTGTCGCGCCTCAATCGCGCGCACAAGGGCAAGGACACGACCTATGTTCTCGACTTCGCAAACGAGGCCGAGGATGTGCTCGCGGCGTTCAAGACCTACTACGACACCGCCGAACTTTCGGCGGCGACCGATCCGAACACCGTTTTCAACCTCAAGACAAAGCTCGACGGCGCGGGCTACTACGACGACAACGAGGTCGAGCGCGTAGTGAAGGCCGAGATGAACCCGAGTGCGAAGCAGGCGGATCTCGTGGCGGCGATCACGCCCGTCTGTCAGCGATTGTTGACGCAGTTCCGCGATGCGCAGGCGGCATGGCGCGCAGCGACCGACGCAGGGCAGGGCACCGAGGCGAAGAAGCACCGCGAGACGATGGACGCACTCACACTGTTCAAGGCCGACATGGGCCAGTATGTGCGGCTATATGTGTTCCTCAGCCAGATCTTCAACTACGGCAACTCCGATGTCGAGAAGCGCGCGATTTTCTTCCGACGACTGCTGCCGTTGCTCGAGTTCGGCCGCGAGCGCGAGGAGATCGATCTTTCGTCGGTGCGGCTGACGCACTACACGCTCAAGAACACGGGCACCACGCGGCCCGATCTTCGCGCGGGTGAATCGCCGAAACTTGATCCGATTACTGCTGCGGGAACCGGCACGATGCAGGAGCGGGTGAAGGCGCGATTGAGCGAGATCATCGAGCGTGTCAATGAACTCTTCGAAGGTGATCTCACCGACGATGACAAGTTGATCTATGTCAACGGCGTACTGAAGGGCAAGCTGCTCGAGAACGAGACGCTGCGCCAGCAGGCGGCCAACAACTCGAAGGCGCACTTCGAGGCGTCGCCGGATCTCATTGCTGCCGTGCTCGAAGCCGTGATCGATGCGCGAGGCGCGCACGAGAAGATGTCCGAACAAGCGATCAACGATGAGAAGGTTCGTCGCGGCTTGGTGAGCATCCTCGTCAACTTCACCGATCTCTACGAGCAACTACGCGCGGCGCGCAAGGCGGGATGAGGCGGCGGACTCTCGGACGTGGATGTGCTTCGAGCGAGCGATAGCGAGGAATCTGTTCTGTCTTGGCGGGCGCAGACGGTAGATTCTGTGCCAATGGCAGTGTCTGCTGTTGACAGACGCTATCCCCATCGGGCACTGTCGCCCAACAAAATCATGAGGAGATCACGATGAGCAAGAACGCGATGGCAGGAGCGGTCACGCTGTGCGGCGTTGGACTGTGCATGATCGGCGGCGCGATGTTGATGCAGAACGGCGCGCAGGCGCACGCGAACTCTGTCGTGGGCGCGTTGCCCGTAGCGGCAGCGGTCGCGAGCACCGCGACTGCGCAGGCGGGTGGTGAGCCGACCATCGTGTGGTATGGCACGTATGGCGGGATGTATGGGAGCTCGGTCGGCGGTGCACTTCTTCGCTCATGGTCAGACGGAACTGTCGAGATGAAAAAGATCTCCTACTTTGCGAGTTCCACGGGCGATGCCTGCAATACCAACACTCCGTGCTCCAGCCCGTGGCTTGTCATCTCGTCTCCATCCGCTGGCTACCGCGCCGCTGCCGACATCAACGCCGACGAGAAGGTCGACGGCGCGGATCTCACGATGATCCTCGGCAACTGGGGCGACGCTCCGCGCGTGCCGTTTCCGCCAAGTGATTGCCCGTTGAATCTCGTCAATCCGTAACGGTCATTGGAAACGCCAATCCGTCGGACGCGATGCGCGTGGTTCATCACGCGTTGCATCGCACGAAATCGAAGCCTTCGCTTCTCCCCACCCCGCGCACTTTGCGTGGGGTTTTCGTTTGGACCGTGCGTGAGCGATAGGTTTCGAGTCTCGCGGTGAGCAAAGTCGCGAGATTCATCTTGACGCATATTCCTAGAAAGGCATATTCATGTGGAGGATTGTCACGACGGAGGAGTTCAGCCTGTGGTGGGCAGAACTCGACGAGGAGGCTCGGGAGTGTGTCTCGCACGATGTCCGCGTCATCGGAGCGTTCGGCCCACATGCGCGGCGACCGGTCGTTGATACGGTGGCGGGATCGCGTCACTCAAATCTCAAGGAATTGAGAACGAGGTCCTACAGGATGGAGTTACGGGTGTTCTTCGCCTTCGATCCATTGCGACGCGCAGTGCTCTTGATTGGCGGCGACAAGTCGGGTGATTCGCGGTTCTACGAAACGATGATTCCGCGGGCGGATGCGATATTCGATCGATACCTCAGTGAACTCGAAGAAGAGAGGCACGGACATGAGTCAAAGTAAAGTCATCCCATTTTCGGAACTCTTTGCTGAGATGTCGCCCGAGGCTCGCGCGCGCGTCGATTCGCGCGTGCGTGAAACCGTCACGCGCCTTCGCTTGGCGGACATTCGCGAAGCGATCGGACAAACGCAGTTGGTGATGGCCGCGAAACTCAAACTCGGTCAGGCGAGCGTTTCGAAAATCGAGAGCGCGACCGACATGTACTTGAGCACGCTGCGGCGTTACATCGAAGCGCTCGGCGGAGAACTCGTCATCTCCGCGAAGTTCCCCGAGGGCACGGTCATCCCAATCGATAGTCTTTCGAGCGCGCCAAAGAAGCCACGCAAACGAACGCCCGCGACGAAGAAGTCGTCGGGGGCGAAAGTTTCGAAAGTGTCGAAAGCGAAGATCGCAAACACGAAAGTCGCCAGTACGAAGGTCGCCAACATGAGATCGCGTCAGCGATCAGCGCGATGACGCCGCAATTCATGTTCGCGTGTCATATCTGCGTACACCGTTCGCGTAGTTGATGCGCGTCACGCTCAGTCGATGAACCGCACGACACCAGTCTCGACGTCGTAAATCCCGCGCAGCATCGTGAGGTCGCCCTTCTCGTACGCCTGGCGCAGGATTTCGCTGCGCTTGAGCAGTTGCTCCGACTGCCAGCGCACGTTCGCTTCGGCGGCTTCCGTCAGATTGTCGAACTTCTTGCCCTTGAGCGCAGGCGTGATCGCTTCGGTGAACGAACCCATGTTGCCAGGCAGCGGCTTGCCAGCGACGGCTGCATCCACCGCGCCGCACTTCGTGTGACCGAGGACAAGAATCGTGTGGACGCCGAGCGCGGCAACGCCGTACTCAAACGTACCCGCGGCAGTTGCGCTCTCGGAGTTTCCCGCGACGCGCACGACGAAGAGTTCGCCAACACCCTGATCGAACACGACCTCAACCGGCACGCGCGAATCGGCGCAGCTCAACACGCCAACCGACGGCGTCTGGCCGAATTCACCAGTCTTCGCGACACGCTCCGTCTGCCACGAGTGCGCGGTGGCCTCGTTGTTCACGAATCGCGCGTTGCCGGCCTTGAGTTCAGCGAGCGACTCGCCCTTCGCGATGCCCGTCGTCGCCGTCTGCTTCGTCTGCGCGGTTGCGCTCGAAGTTGCGGCCGGCGTCGTCGCGCAGCCAACAGCGGTGGAAATCGAAGCAACGAGCGCAAAAGCGAGAGAAGGAGCGACGGTGCACTTGTGGTGATTCATGCGCGGGAAGATATCGAGGACTTCACACGCGTGAGGCTTTCCATCGAGTTTGTGACACGATCTTGACACAGGTGGCTTCACACGGGTGGCTTCCCACAGATGGCTTGACCGAATTTCCGAGCACGCGCCGATCCGTGCGGATCACCCGCGCAACTCACCCGCACAACTCATCCGCAAAGG
>JBJOHQ010000077.1:0-9650 GCA_046047595.1 Planctomycetota bacterium
GGGTCCGGGCACTCTTTGTGCATCGATTCGCCCACCTCTTGGACGCGCTTTCGGTGCCATTACTCCCACGCATGATGTCGGAACTCGCGCATCGCGAAACGGGCATCGACATTCACCCCGCCGCCAAGATCGGCGACGAGCTCTTCATCGACCACGGAACTGGCGTGGTGATTGGGCAAACAGCGGTCATCGGTGACCGATGTCGCATCTATCAAGGCGTCACGCTCGGCGCCAAGAACTTTGAGCGTGAAGCCGACGGATCGCTTCGCCGCGGCTACCGCAGGCATCCGACGCTTGAAGACGACGTCACGGTTTACGCCGGCGCAACGATTCTTGGTGGAGACACGGTCATCGGCCGTGGAGCAGTTGTCGCTGGCGGTGTATTTCTCACACAGAGCGTTCCCGCGGGCCATCTCGTGACCGGACCGAAACTTCAACTCCGAGTGTTGTCGATGGAGGGTGGCATCTGAGGAACGGGTTATCACGCGCGAAAAGTGGATCGGAAGTCCTTTCGCGAGAAGCCGATACTTCCGCGAGAACCGAACGCGTCGAATCGACGTAGCGACTCGCCATCGGGGAATCTCTCAAATTTACCGTCTCAAAATTGCCATCGACCGGGGGAGTCTGTCGATACCCCACGGCCAAATCTCGGCATCGATTACGGAAAGCCCATATGCATCACGCCGTCCGTCACTTCGCGTTGGTACCGATTCTCTCTCTCGCGACCGTTTCGAGTGTTGCTCGAGCGGGAGACGCGCCAGAGGGACCCGCTTTCGAGGAAATTCTCTGCTGGGGCGGTGATTCACCGGACACCTGCGGGGTTCCGCGGATCCCGAACGACCTGATTGTGCAGTCGGTGTCGCTTGGCTTTGGCCACGGCGTCGTGCTCCTGTCGGATGGAACCATCCGGCTTTGGGGCCTCGACGCGGACGGTCAAGCGACGCTCCCTGAGCTCTCAAAGGGCGTGACGTTCGCGGCGGTTTCCGCGGGTTCTTCGCACAACTTCGCGCTCTTGAGTGATGGCTCGCTCTACGCGTGGGGTAAGGACAATCTCGGTCAGACGAATCTCCCCGCGCTCGGCGGCCTGACGGCGACATCGATCGCAACTGGTGAGAACCACAACCTCGTCATTCTTTCCGACGGTTCAGCGGTCGGCTCAGGATTCAACACGAGTGGCCAAGCGACGCCTCCAGCGTTCGGGGCCCCAGCGCTGCGAATCGACGGTGGCTTCGACCACTCCGCGGCACTTCTCAGTGACGGAACCATCGTCTTCTGGGGTGACAATTCCGAGACGGAACAAGACCTGCCAGCGCTCGGTGGTGGTGAGTCGTACACCGACGTCGCGTGCGGACGCAACTTCACCGTCGCACTCAAGTTGGATGGCACGCTCGTCGCTTCTGGCGACGCGGCGTACACCACGATCCCAGCCGTTCCCGGTGGAAACTCGGTGATTTCTGTCTCCGCGAACTTCGTCAACGCGGCGTTCGTGACCGACGACGAACTCGTTGTCGTGTGGGGCGATGACTCGAACGAACAGTCCACTCCGCCGAACTTCCGCCCGTACGAACTCAAGTCGATCGCGATTGGCAACGAGTTCCTCGTCGCCGACGTCGAGCGCGACTGCGACGAGAACGGCGTCGCGGATCGCACGCAAATCGCAGCCGATCCAACGCTCGATTGCGACGAGAACGCGGAACTCGACTCCTGCACGCTCTCTGACGATCCAACGCTCGACTGCAATGAGAACGGCATTCTCGACGTCTGTGACATCGACGGCGACACTGAACTCGACTGCGACGGCAACGGACGCTTCGATTCCTGCGAAATCGAAGCCGACGCGGACCTCGATTGCGACGAAGACGGCATCCTTGACAGCTGCGAAATCGCGGAAGACTCCTCGCTTGATTGCAACCGCGACGGGATCCTCGACAGTTGCGCGCCCTATGCGACCGGCATCAGCTCGATCCAAGTCACGCCGATTGGCCCAACCTCTGTGGTCACCGCAAGTGGAACCAATCTCGCTGATCCAGTGCTCGACGTTCGTGTCGAGATCACGATCAGCGCCGACCTTGGTGGTCCTGGCGAGTACATGATCTTGCGCCTCAACGACACGATCATCGACTACGTCTACACCTCAGGTGGCGCGAATTGCCCGACCAACCAAGACGTCGAAACACTCTTCATCGACAAGGATCTGTGGCTTGGCCTCGTGCCCGATGGTGAAGCGGAACTGACACTTCGCGCGTCGCCACTCGTGAGCAATCTCGAGTGCCCAACGAGCAACGCGCGCATCGTCGCGACATGGACGTGGGAGGGTGCTGACTGCAACAACAACGAAATCCCAGACCTCTGCGAATTGCGCGACGGTTTGGTTCCTGACGCAAACAGCAACGAGATCCCCGATTCGTGCGAGTACAGCGCGAAGGATGACCTCGATGGTGACGGCCAGGGCGACCTGATTTGGTGGAATCCAGACACCAAGGCCCAGCGCTTCTGGCTCCTCGGTGGCGCAGGAATCGGTGACGACGGCCCGCTTGCTGGCGGCCCGGACGAAGGGTTCACACTCATCACCATCGGTGACTTCGATGGAGATGGACGCGTCGACCTCCTCTACCGAAATCCCTCGACCAACAAGTACCGTGTCCATCTGATGGACGGCAACAGCGTCGTACAGAAGGGTGATTTGCCCGGCACCATCGGCTCGGTCTGGACCGTGCTTGGAACGCCAGATCTGAACGCTGACGGCAACGCGGACATCGTCTTCTACAACACCAACACCAAGGCTGTGAACGGTTGGATCATGAACGGTCTCGTCCGCGGCGCAAACGGCCTGATCCGTTCGGCAACTGGGCTGACCTTCGAGGCGTTTGCTGATCTCGACGGTGACGGTGACGACGACTTCATCTGGCGAAACGCCAATGGCGGCATTCGTGCCTGGATGATGGCTGGACTGACCGCGACCGAAGAGGTCGTTCAGAGCGGAACGCTCTTGAGCCCATCGGTGTGGATCTGCGCAGGTGCGGGTGACTTCAACGGCGACCTGAAGAGCGACATCGTGTGGCGCCGCATCGCGGACGGTCGTGTCTACCTGTGGACGATGGACGGCACAACGCGCCAATCGAGCGCGGAAATTCTGCCCGCGACTTCGAATCGCTTCGAGATTCAGGCGATCGTCGATACGAACGACAACATGAAGGCTGACCTCGTCTGGCGCGATACGCAGACCGGTGACGTCTTCATCTGGCTGATGGACGGTGAGGAGCGCGTGCTCTCGAACCTTGTCCGTCGCATCGTCGCGCCTTGGAAGATCGTGAACACGCCGTGATGGAGAGCGAAGTCGCTCGTTCCACGGCGACAACGGCCGTGTGAACGAAGGCTGCTCTGAAGAAGCTTGCTCTGAAGAAACACGCGCGCCCGGCTTTGGTCGGGCGCGTGTCTTTTTCCGATCCACTACGCTGCGCGCATGGAGCATGGACGCTCATCACCCGACAGTCGAGACGCTGCGACGCGTTCCCGGCTGATTGCCTCCATTGGGTTACTCGGATTTGTGAGCGGCTTGCCCAATGTGCTGCTGAATGACACACTTGCTGCGTGGCTTTCCGATTTGGGCTTCAGTCCGAAAGACATCGGTTGGCTCTCGCTCGTCACGCTTCCATACGGACTGAAACTCCTGTGGGCGCCGCTCCTTGATCGCTTCGCGGCGCCAGGTTTTGCGTGGCTTGGCGCGCGTCGCAGTTGGATCGCACTTTTCTCGATCCTGCTTGCGATCTCTTTCGCGCTCCTCGGCTGGGTTGGCCCCGAAAGTGCCGCGGTCTCGGTGCTTCCCGCCGCAGTCATTGGGTTCGCGATCGCTGCACTCTCCGCAACGCTCGATGCCGCCGTCGACGCGCATCGAACCGACGCGGCAAGTGGGGGAGAAGAAGGTCCTGCAGCAAGCGCGTACGTGCTTGGCTTCCGCGTCGCGTTCGTTTCGATCGGCGCCGCGATCCTCATGCTTCATGGCAGGATCGCATTGCTCTTCGGCCCAGAAGGCGACATCGCGGCGCGTGCGCTTGGATGGCGCGTTGCGGTCGCAGCTGGTGGCGCTGCGATGCTTCTCGGGGTACTCGCGGCGGCACTTGCACCGGAGCCCGCGCGCCAAGGTCGGCCAACGACGATCCGCCAAGCGGTCGTCGAGCCATTCATCGCGTTCGTCCGCGCCTTCGGGCCGCGCATCGCGGTTGTGCTCTTCGTCGCGCTTCTGTTCCGCTTGCCGGATCTCCTCGGCAATCGGATGACGATGCCGTTCCTTCGGCAAGAACTCGGATTCAGCGTCGAGGCCATCGGCACCATCCGCCAGTTCCTCGGGTTCGGCATGACCATCCTCGGCGCGGTGGTCGGCGGAATTCTGGTGAAGCGGTGGGGGCTCTTCCGTGCGCTTGTGGTGTTTGGAGTGCTGCAGATCGCGTCGAACGCCGGTTACCTGCTCCTCGAAGCATTTGGCCGAGGCGAGCCGGTGTGGGCGGGGGTGCTTCCAGGTTTCGGGATCGCACCGCAGCCCTTGTTCGTGCCGCGACCATCGCTTTTTGGCTTTGCAGGCCTCGTCATCGTCGAGAACCTGTGCAACGGCCTCGTGAGTGCCGCCTTCGTCGCGTACTTCATGACGATCTGCGAGCCGCGCCTCGCGGCGGCGCAGTACGCGATCCTCTCCGGTCTCATGTATCTCGCGAGTTCGCTCGTGGCCTCGACGAGCGGGGTACTTGTCGAACAACTTGGTTATCAGGGGTTCTTTCTCGTGTCGATCGTGGTTGGACTTCCGCCGCTTCTCGCCCTCCCGTGGGCGATGCCGCGCCCGAGTCAAGCCGGATCCGCGCCCTGAAGAGTGTCGCGGCGGCCCTATACTCGCCGCCCCGAAAGTTCAGGACCAACCATGACCACCCAAGACCGCTACGGCGCGCGCGCCTCGATCGATACCGCATACGGCCCCAAGCACTACTACCGGCTCGACGCCCTCGCGAAGTTTGGCGACTTCCGCAAGTTGCCGATCTCGATTCGCGTGTTGCTCGAGAGCTGCCTGCGCAACTTCGATGACTTCGTCGTGACCGAAGAGCACCTCAAGGCACTCATGAGTTACGACGCGAAGAACGTCGGCGAGAACGAAATCCCGTTTATGCCCGGTCGCGTCGTGCTGCAGGACTTCACTGGCGTGCCGTGCGTCGTCGATCTCGCTGCCATGCGTGCAGCGATGAAGCGCCTCGGTGGGGATCCGAAGAAGGTGAATCCGCTCGTTCAATGCGATCTTGTCATCGATCACTCGGTGCAGGTCGACGCATTTGGCTCGAAGGTTGCGCTCACGATCAACGGTGAGAAGGAATTCGAGCGCAACATGGAGCGCTATGAGTTCCTCAAGTGGGGTCAAGGAGCGTTCTCGAATTTCTCGGTGGTACCGCCCGCGACGGGCATCGTCCACCAAGTCAACCTCGAGTACCTCGCGAAGGTCGTGTGGGAGAAGGACGGCGTCCTCTTCCCCGACTCACTCGTCGGCACCGATTCGCACACGACGATGATCAACGGCCTTGGTGTCGTCGGTTGGGGCGTCGGTGGTATTGAGGCCGAAGCAGTCATGCTCGGCCAGCCGATTTACATGCTGATTCCCGAAGTTGTCGGCGTGAAGCTCGTTGGCAAGCTCCCCGAAGGTGTGACCGCGACCGATCTTGTTCTCCGCGCGACGGAAATGCTGCGAAAGCACGGCGTCGTGAACAAGTTCGTCGAGTTCTTCGGCCCAGGTCTTGCCGAGATGCCGCTCGCGAACCGCGCCACCATCGCCAACATGGCGCCGGAGTATGGCGCAACGATCGGCTTCTTCCCCGTCGACGAGCAGACACTCGCCTACATGCGCTTGTCGGGTCGACCTGAAGGTCTCGTGAAACTCGTTGAGTCGTACGCGAAGCAGAATGGCTTCTGGCGCGAGGACGATTCGAAGGTTGTCTACTCGAGCGAACTCGAACTCGATCTCTCGACGATCGTGCCTTCGCTCGCAGGCCCCGCGCGTCCGCAAGATCGCGTCGCCTTGAGCGACATGCAGTCGGGCTGGCGCCGCGACCTTGGCAAGATCTACAACAAGGGCGCGAACGCCGCGACTCCGAATGCAACATCGATGACCGCGGCGGATGGCGTCAGTGTGCGCGACGCAGAGGGCAATGAGTATCAACTCAAGCATGGTTCGGTCGTCATCGCGGCGATCACGAGCTGCACGAACACGTCGAATCCGAGCGTCATGATCGGCGCTGGTCTTGTTGCGAAGAAGGCTGCGGCGCTCGGTCTCACGCGCAAGCCATGGGTCAAGACCTCACTCGCGCCAGGCTCAAAGGTTGTCACCGAGTACTTGGACGCCGCGGGCCTGACCGCGTCGCTTGATGCCGTTGGTTTCAACACGGTCGGATACGGCTGCACCACGTGCATTGGTAACTCGGGCCCGCTCCCTGACCACATCGGTGCTGCGATCAAGGAAGGCGATCTCGCGGTGACGAGCGTTCTTTCGGGCAACCGAAACTTCGAGGCGCGCGTCCACCAAGACGTGAAGGCAAACTACCTCGCTTCGCCGCCGCTCTGCGTTGCGTACGCGATCGCTGGCACCGTCGACATCGATCTCCAGAAGGATGTCATTGCCACCACGAAGGATGGAAAGCCGGTGTACCTCAAGGACATCTGGCCAACGGCGAAGGAAGTGGAGGATGCTGTTCACCAGTTCGTGACGCGCGCGCAGTTTGAGAAGGAGTACGCCGATGTCTTCAAGGGCTCGGACGCGTGGCAGAAGATCGCGACGGGTGGCGGCGAGATGTACTCGTGGGACGCGAAGTCGACCTACATCCAGGAGCCTCCGTTCTTCGTCGACATGAAGAAGGAAGCGGGAACGATCGCATCCGTGACTGGCGCGCGCTGCCTTGCAAAGTTGGCGGACTCGGTGACGACCGATCACATTTCGCCCGCCGGCGACATCAAAAAGGACGGCCCTGCGGGCAAGTTCCTCATTGAGCATGGCGTGACCCCAGCGATGTTCAACAGCTACGGATCACGCCGCGGCAACGACCGCGTCATGACTCGCGGCACGTTCGCGAACACGCGTATCAAGAACGAACTGGCACCCGGAACGACAGGCGGCGTGACGACCGACTTCACCGATGGTCAGGTGAAGTCGATCTACGACGCGAGCGTCAATTACAAGGCGAAGAACATTCCGCTCGTGGTCCTTGCAGGCAAAGATTACGGCATGGGTTCATCGCGCGACTGGGCCGCGAAGGGCACGTTCCTTCTTGGCGTGAAGGTCGTCATCGCCGAGAGTTTCGAGCGTATCCACCGCTCAAACCTCGTCGGCATGGGCGTCATGCCGCTCACGTTCCTCTCGGGTCAGGATCGCAACTCGCTCGGGCTCAAGGGCGATGAGAGTTTCGATGTCCACATTCCGTCTGACTTGAAGCCTCGGCAGCAGATCAAGGTCGTCGCGACGCGTCTTGATGGAACGAAGATCGAGTTCAACACGCTCTGCCGCGTCGACACGCCGGTTGAAGTGGAGTACTACCGCAACGGCGGCATTCTCAACACGGTGTTGCGCCGCATGATGGCTGCCAAGTAATCAATCGCAACGAGTGCATCGCGGCGGAGGCACACATGTGCCTCCGCTGTGTTTTTGCGGATAGACGTTCACGCTGCGGTGTGATGCGTGTTCGGCGCTATGTTCGATCGCGTCGACGAGTTCGCGGGATTGATGCGCGACCCTTCGTTGCCCATGTTGGGCAATCATCCGGCGCCACCCCTCGATGCACGTCTTGGCATAGGGAGGAAGAGATGGACAGACGAGATATTGCGTCGAGTGTTGTCGCGAACGAAACACCTGAGCGTGCGCGCGCTCGGACTCGAGAGCAAGAGGGGAGCATGGTTCGTCGAGGAACGCGATCTCGTTTGGCGCGGAGTCTCGCTCCGCGCATCGCAAGCCTTTCGCGCCTCTCAAACCTCGAGAAGTGCATCCTTGGTAGTCGTTTGCCGGATCCAAGAGTGTTGATGTTCGCGGCGGATTGGCGGCCTGAATCGCTCGACCACGCGTGTGTTCGCTGCGGAGTCACTGTGTCGAGATTCGAAATTGGAATGGGGGACTGCGGTGAGTGCCGTGGTCGGTCTTCGCGGATACTTTCCACCATTCGCCTCGGTCGATATGCGCCTCCGCTCTCGCAGTGGGTTCCGGCGGTGAAGAGCCGTTGCTGGAGCGCCATGGCGCGCGCACTGGGTGAAATGCTCGCACGCCAAGTGCTTGCGGCGGTGGACGAGCGTCGACTGCCGATGCCGGACGCCATCGTGCCCGTCCCTGTGCATTGGTCGCGGTCATGGATTCGCGGCATCGATCACACGCGTGAACTCTCGGAGGCGATCGGTCGCTCGATGGAGCGACCAGTGAGTCGGCTCTTGCAAGTGCGCCTCGCGGTGCGCCAAGCAGGCACGACTCGAAGTCAGCGCCTTGCAAATCGTGGTCGTTACGAGTTTCGATGTCCTGGCACGCGGCCAAACTTGTGGCCAAACCCGTGGCCACACACTTTGCCACACACTTGGCAGAAGTCTCTGATCGGGTCTTTGGGTGGGCTCTTTGGTTTGGTTGGAGATGGTCGTTCTCAAACGAGCTTGTCAAAAGGCCGAGCAGAGCCCTCATCGGCATCGCTTGGTCACCTCTTGCTGATCGACGACGTACGGACGACCGGTGCGAGCAGCGAAGAAGCTGCCGAATGCCTCCTGAAGCATGGTGCGAAGTCGGTGTCGCTCGCCGTCTGTGCTGTTTCCGATCCGCCGCGTCGCAACGCACTGAGGCGTCAGGAGCGATGAAGAGATCAATTTGGACGAACGAACTTCCGATATCTCGCCTGCAAGCCCCTCCAGCGATTGACAGCGAGGAAAATGCCCGGTAAAAATGTGGATAAGTTCTGAAGCGCGGAGAGTGAATGTGTCGGAGGCATCGATCGGTCGAGCGAAATGGGTCGTTCGTCGTGGTCAATGTCTCGATAATGAAACTTTTCGGACTTTGCAGGCATTGAATCTTGGGTTCTCGGGCGCGTGGCGGAACGCTCCTGAAATCTGAGAGGATTTGCCGACGCGGAGTCGTCCAAAGGGGTTGACAGCGTCGACGGCTTCGCTAAACTCCCCGACCCGCGACCGATTCCGGTTGCGGGAACGCGGGTTTCCCGCGATTCTCTTTGACAAGTCAGCAGTTGGAATGCCGCGAGGATGTTTCGCGCAACAACACGGGCACGGCCCTTGTTGAAAGCGCAAATCCCGTCGTTGCCACAGCAACGACAGATGAACATCCTCCGTGATGCCAAAGACAATGATCAATTCCAGTGATCACTGTCAGTCCGAACGGGAAACCGATTCGGCTGGTAGTGATGTTCATCATATATCTGGTGGATTTGCCATCCACCACTCTTAACTGGTTTAAGAGTCGACCGGCCGACGAAAGTATCGTCGGTTTGGCCGGGCAAACCTTCAACGGTATGCAGCGCAAGCTGCTGAATCTTCTTGAAGAGTTTGATCCTGGCTCAGATTGAACGCTGGCGGCATGGCTAAAACATGCAAGTCGAACGCGTGTAGCAATACACGAGTGGCGAAAGGGCGAGGAATAGATTCCTACG
>JBJOHQ010000078.1:0-8157 GCA_046047595.1 Planctomycetota bacterium
CAAACGCGTGCCCTGAAAAGTACGGGCTTCTCTTCGAGCGCTTCACCGATCCCGATCGCTCGGAGTATCCCGATATCGATATCGATATCTGCCAAGATGGTCGCGGCGCCGTCATCGACTACGTGCGCAAGAAGTACGGCCACGTCGCGCAGATCATCACGTTCGGTCGATTGAAGGCGAAAGCCGCGGTGAAGGACGTCGCTCGCGTGATGGGCCTCACACCTGCGGAAGGCCAGCATCTCGCGAACCTCATTCCAGCTGAACTCGACATCACCATCGAAGAGGCGATCGCGAAGGAACCGCAGATTGCGCAAATGATCTCGGCCGATCCGCGCGTCGCGCGTGTCTTCGATCATGCGCGCGGACTTGAAGATCACGCGCGCAACCAAGGCGTGCACGCGGCAGGCGTGATCGTCGCGACGCGTCCGCTCGACGACATCGTTCCGCTCTGCCGTGCCGCTGGTGGCGCGGAAGAAGCGGTGACGCAATGGGACGGACCGACGTGCGAGAAGGTTGGTCTTCTCAAGATGGACTTCCTCGGTCTGCGCACGCTCTCGACGATCGAGTTTGCGAAGAAACTCATCCGCGAAACGCTGTCGACCGAAGAGATTCATCGCGCCGTTGGCCGCACGCCTCCAAAGAAGGGCGACGCTGCGGCCGCGACGCTTGCGGATCCGCTCGATCTTGATCGCATTCCGCTTGATGACAAGCGCGTGCTTGCGCTCTTCGCGCGCGGCGACACCAACGGCGTGTTCCAGTTTGAATCGGGCGGCATGAAGAAGCTGCTCGTCGACATGAAGCCTGACCGACTCGAGGATTTGATCGCGGCGAACGCGCTCTTCCGGCCGGGTCCGATGGACCTTATCCCTGACTACAACGCGCGTAAGCACGGACGACAGGCTGTGCCGAAGGTGCACGATGTTGTCGAGCGTTTCACCGCTGAAACCTACGGGATCATGGTGTATCAAGAGCAGGTGATGCAGGTGTTGCACCACCTCGGCGGTATTCCGCTCCGCGAAGCGTATTCGGTCATTAAGGCGATCTCGAAGAAGAAGCAGGATGTCATCAACGGCGCGCGCGCAAACTTCGTGAAGGGCGCGGTGGAACGCGAACTTCCGCAGGCGAAGGCCGAAGAACTCTTCGACCTGATCCTTAAGTTCGCGGGGTACGGCTTCAACAAGAGTCACTCAACTGGTTACGCGATCATCGCGTACCAAACCGCGTATCTGAAGACCTACTTCCCCGCGCACTACATGTCGGCGGTGCTTTCGTTCGAAAGCCAAGCGCGCAAAATCGAAGAGTGGTCGGTCTATCTCGACGACTGTCGCAAACTCATCTACCCCGATCACAGCGCGGAGAAGCGCCACATCGGCGTCGAGGTTCGACCGCCCGATGTCAATCTCTCCGAAGAGGATTTCGCGGTCGTCTTCGCGCCAGGCGAGAAGGTGCATGCGTGGGGCGGCCACATTCGCTTCGGACTCAAGGCGATTAAGGGAATCGGTGCCGGCGCGATCCGCGCGATCATCGAAGAACGCCGCAAGAACGGGCCGTTCAAGTCGATCTTTGATTTCTGCGAGCGTGTCGATGCGCGTTCGATCAACCGCTCGGGTCTCGAAGGGCTCGTGAAAGCAGGTTGCTTCGATTCGCTGCACGGAACAGAGCAGCGCGCCGCGATGGTGGCGAGTCTTGAGAGCGCGATTTCTGCAGGGCAAAGCCTCGCGCGCGATCGCGCGGGCGGGCAGGAAACATTCTTCGGAATGTTTGAAGCAGCGTCGACGAAGAACGAGAGCGTTGCCGCGGCGGTGCAACTCAAGAAGGTCGCGCCGTGGGAACCGATGGAAGCGCTTGGCTACGAGAAGGAAGCGCTCGGATTCCACGTATCGGGGCATCCGCTTGATATGTGGCGAGAGGAAATCGCGCAGTTCGCAACCGCTGATCTGCGGCGCGCGGCGGAACTCCCGCAAGACACGCCGATCGTTGTCGCCGGCCTCGTCTCGCGCATGCGTGCGCTCGTTTCGCAGAAGGGGAAGAACCCTGGTGCGAAGATGATGATCCTCGGGCTCGCCGACAAAAACGCGACGATTGAAGCCGTGCTCTTCCCCGACGCGTTTGCGAAGTTTGGCGATCTCGTCGCGGGTGATCGCGCGATTGTGCTCATCGGATACATCGATCGCGGCCGCGGCGAACCGAACATCATCATCGATCGCGTGATTCCGCTCGACGATGCGGCGGCGCATCTCGCAACGCGGCTTGAAATCGCGATTGAATGTGGCGGCGACGATGCGCGCGCTGCAGAGAACACGCTGGATATGGTCGCTGGGCTTCTCAAGCAAGCGAGTAGTGGCGCCTCGATGACGCCTGGCAAACCGGTTGAAGTGGTCGTCCATCTTGATGGCGACGCGCGACGTGTCACGCTCGCGGCACATCGGTTGCGCGTTGTGCCTTCGCGGCCACTGCTCGACGCGCTGCGGCGCATGGTGGGCGGCGATCGCGTCCGCGTGAAGGGTGGTTGGACGCCCGAGCGGCGCAAGCCGAAGCAGTGGGGTGGGCGACCACGGAGCGACGAGCCCGTTGAGGTGTGAGTCACGTCTGCATGAGGTCTTACCGTAGAAGAACGCGCTCCGCAGCGAAGGATCGTGCGAGGAGTGTCCGTGGCGGACACGACCTGTGGTCTTTGCTGAAGCTCGACCACAAAGTCAGAGATGATGCGTGAGGCGCGCACGAAGATTCAAACAGTGCGACGAACTTTGATCATGGCGTCTCTTTGAGGTTGCTACGCTCCGCCACCTGTTCCCTGAACGATTGCCTTTATGCCTCGCGCCAAGCCACCAACCTTTGACATCGCGAACGCGCAGATCACGAGCGCAGCGCTTGAGTTGCATCGCGCGTTGCGCGACGCGCTCGATCAAGTCTTGCCACATGGAAGCGGCGCTCGCGCGTGCGGTCGAGCGCTCGGCCTGCGACGGCAACTTGGATGGCAGATTTATTCGATCGCGCATACGGCCGATCATGCGGCGGTCATTCGTGCGCTCCCAAAGCAGCGAGGTTGGGATTTGGCATTGAAGGCACTTCGCGATCGGGGTTCTCTCGACGCATCGCTGCGAGCACTTCAAAGCGCGATCAAGCGTCTCGACGCGCAGCTTGAGAATCCGCTGTGGGATCGCCCGACCGTGCGTGCCGTTGCGGCAGGTGCGCTCGATAGCGCGACGGATCAAGACGCCATGTTGCGCGCTCGAAAGCAGGCGACGCAGGCGAACGAACTCATCCATGGCGTCGGTCAGAAGCACTATGTGTCGTCGTTTCTCGTTGGTCCGACGGGACCGCGAAACGCAGTTGGTATGGCTGCGGTCACGAGCATTTACGGTTTGCGGCGCATTCGCCCCGGTGCGGCGTGGCCCGTGTACTACACGCTCGAGGCGTACAGCCACAAGGCTCCCTCGCGTGGCGTTTTGACGGCGATTCGGCGGGGCAGCGGTGTCACGCCACTCGCGGCAGACTTGTCATCCGATGCGGCCGTTTCGGGTTGCCTGCGCATGCGCCAAGACGGCGAGACCAGCATGGTCGAGCTGCTCGATCGCGGAGAAGCCAATACACAGCCGCTTGATTTGGCCTTCGTGGAGCATGTCCCGAAGGTCGGAGTACTGACAGAAGCGCCAAGTCCTTGGCGACTGATGTTCCTCCTGACAACTCCGAGTGAGCGCGCGGTGACGGAGATTTGGATTCATCGGTCGCTGCAACTGGCGAACGACCCAGCTGCGATGCTGATGAGCGCGCCGATCCTCAACCGACGCGTGCTTGCCGAGCTCACGCTCGAGCGTCTGCCGCTTGAGTCGAATGCGGTACCGATCGAACGCCCGACGCTCCCCGCAGCCTTGCGTCGACACGCGGCGACGCACAGCGAACTCCTCGCGCGGGGAGCGAAGCGTCTGAACTCATCGATCGATGAATTCGTGGGCTTCCAAGTAGAGATCACAAATCCGCCGTGGATGTCGATGCTCACGATGATGTTTGATTGCGGACGACCGAAGCGCTGACGCGAGGCGTGCCGTTGCATGCGCGCGCTGATCGCAGCGCTCACATGCTCGCGAGTCGTTCGGCGAGATCTTTCGCAGCGAGTGCGTCGAGAACCGCATCGAGTTCGCCCGCGAGAAGTTTCGCGAGCGGGAACGACTGCTCCACGCGATGGTCGACCGCAATTCCTTCCTTGAAGCGGTAGGTGCGGATCTTCTCCGCGCGATCGCCGGAGCCGATCATCGAGCGACGCTCAGCACTTCTCTTGAGATCAGCTTCACGCTTGCGCAGTTCGTAGACCCGTGCGCGCAGCAAACGCCACGCTTTCTCACGGTTCTGCCCCTGCGAGCGCGTCTCCTGCATGCGGACTTCAAGCCCCGTCGGCAAGTGAATGAGGTGCACCGCCGTCGCGACCTTGTTCACGTTCTGACCGCCCGGGCCTTGCGCGGTCGTGACCATTTCCTTCACCTCGGCTGGATCAAGCGCCGCATCGACCTCTTCGGGCTCGGGCATGATCGCAACGGTCGCGGTCGAAGTATGAATGCGGCCTTGCGCTTCCGTCGCAGGAACGCGCTTCACTTGATGCGTTCCGCCTTCAAACTGCAGCGCCGCGAACGCGCCTTCGCCTTCAACAGTCGCGATGGCGTGCGTGAGTCCGCCGACGTCGCCAGGCTTGGTTTCAACGATGTCGACGCGCCATCCTCGACGCGCGGCGTAGGCGCGGTACATCTCGAAGACCTCACCCGCCCAGAGCGCGGCCTCGTCGCCACCGACACCCATACGCACCTCGAGAACGAAACTCGCAATGCCCGCGTCGTCACCCGTCACGAGCGCTTTCACGATCTCGTCGGAGAGCATCCGCGCGCGCCGTTCCAGTTCCGGCTTCTCTGCACGCGCGAGCGCGATCATTTCGGCATCACCCGAAGTGAGAAGTTCGCTGAGTCCGACGAGTTCGTTCGCGCTGCGCTCGAGTGCGGCGAACGGCTCAAGTGTGCGCGCGAGCACCGAGCGGCGGCGCGAGAGCACGCTCGATTTGCGGTGATCGGCGGCAATCGTCAAATCTTCGAGTTGTGCGGCGATGCCGTCATCCTCGGCGCGCTGTTGCGACAACACGCGGCGCAAGTTCTCCGGGAGAAACTCTGCGATCAGAGCCTCGGCGCGCGGGTCGATGTTGGCGGGGGAAGGGGGCACGATCGAGGTGGTCGAAGAAGAACGTTGCAAGAGCGTACCGCGAGAGCGCGCGAGCAATCAGAAGCGGCGATCAAACAGGAGCCGTGGTCAATCAAGCGCCGCGAGCAACCGGTAGCCGTGCACGCCGCGGTGCCCAACGAAAACCCCGATGAAAACCCCCACGAACACTCCCCAATCAAAACTGAAGGCCGCCGCAAATGCGACGGCCTTCGGGAATCTGTTGTTGAGTTCGCGCGCAGGCGCGCGGACCGCGCATGGCTTGCGCGTCGAACAATCACTTCTTCTTGTTCTTGTCGAAGTAGTTGCCAGCGAACTTCTTCTGGAAGCGCTCAACGCGGCCGAGGGTGTCGACGAAGGTCTTCTGGCCGGTGAAGAACGGGTGCGAACCCGACCAAATTTCGACGTTCATCTCGGGCACCGTCGCGCCGACGGTCATCACGACCTCGCCACGGAAGATGACCTTGCACTCGGGGTAGTACTTCGGATGGGTGTCCTTCTTCATGGCTGCTCCAGTCGTTGCTGACAGTGCTCTTCGTGAACTGCGCGCGGTCGCGCGATGCGTGCTTCTGAATTCCGCCGGGCGGCGGAGGATCGAAGAATGTACCAATCGCGGGCAGAGTTGCAAGCGACTGCGGATGTCGCGGGCGCGTTATTGGACGAAATCGATGCGAAGTTCCTCGCCGGGTCGAACCATCTGCGACACTCACGGGCTCTTCGCGGCCCCGCTTCGAATCCAAACTGGTTTCGAGTTGGGGCCCGCACGGGCAAGCACACTCCGCCGAGCGCGCGCGATGCGACGCTTCGATCTGAAAGGGAAACACCATGTCGGATGCACCGAACACGTTCAACGTCACGAGTGAGAACTTCGACCGCGAGGTCGTTCAAGGATCGACCCCCGTACTTCTCGATTTCTGGGCGGCGTGGTGCCCGCCATGCCGCATGCTCAAGCCCGAGCTCGCGGCCCTGGCGCCCGAACTCGAAGGAAAGGTGCGCGTCGGCTTCGTCGATGTCGACGCTGAGCCCGAGATCGCAGCGGCATTTGGTGTGCGCGGCATCCCTGCGCTCTTCGTGATGAAGGACGGCGAAGTCGTTGATTCGTGGACCGGCTACATGCCGCGCGCGGCGGTCAAGGCACGGCTCGACCAACTTGCGTGAACGCAGCCGCATGACGAACGGCGAGACGGCAAGTTCCGACATGGTGACAGCCGCAAGAATTCAACTTTGTGGTTGCAACTTTGAGGTCGCAGTTTTGAGCTTGCAGTCATGACCAGCGCAACGAGTCGGTCGATCGTCGAAGTGGTGCCAATCGAAGGTATGCATTGTGCCGCCTGTGCGGCCAAAGTGGAGAAGGCATTACGCAGTGACGCTGCGGTGATTTCAGCCGACGTTGCGTTTGCCACGCGCAAGGCGCGTATCGCATTTGACCCAAGTCGCACGTCGCTGCCGCAACTCGCGCAGCGCGTTCGTCATGCGGGTTTCAAACTCGCGGTCGGAAGTGGCGCCGCAGAGCGCGAACGCGAAGAAACGCGCGTTTTGACCGATCTTCGTCGGCGCTTTTTTGTGGGAGCGGCGCTTTCACTTCCGCTTGCGATCATCGCGATGACGCATGGTTCGATTGCGTGGCTCGCGGGTGAAGGTGCGGCGTGGACGCAGTGCGCGCTCGCGACGCCTGTCTATCTTTGGTGCGGTTGGCCGATCCACCGCGCGGCACTCGAGCGCGCGCGTGTGTTCAGCACCGATATGCACACGCTCGTTTCGCTCGGCACAACAGTCGCGTACTTCGCGAGCGTGTGGGCGCTGTTCTCTCGCGACACCGCGCACGGCGGGCATACATCGCATCTCTGGTTTGAAGCTGCTGCGATCATTCTCGTCTTCGTGTTGCTCGGTCGTTTGCTTGAGTCGCGCGCGACGAAACGCGCAGGAGATGCGATTCGCGCGCTCAGCTCGCTCGCGATTCCTGTGGCGCGCGTGATTCGTGTTGAAAATGGCGTTGAGGTGGAGCGTGAGATCTCGGCGGATGAGGTAGAGCCCGGACTTCGCGTGCGAGTTCGACCGGGCGAGAGATTGCCGATCGATGGTGAAGTTGTGCGTGGCGAGAGTGAAGTCGACGAGTCCATGCTGACTGGGGAACCGATTCCGGCAGTGAAGCGCGTCCACGATCGCGTGTACGCCGGAACCATGAATACGCTTGGTGCGCTCGAGATCGTCGCAACGTGCGCGCCGACAGACACGATGCTCTCGGGCGTGATTGCGTTGGTAGATGACGCTCAATCGACGAAAGCGAAGATTGCACGCACGGCCGATCGTGTGGCGGCGATCTTTGTTCCGGTGATACTTGTCGTTGCGTTCGGCGCGTTCGCGACGTGGATGTTGGTCGCGCCAGCCGAGATTCGATTCGGACGCGCTCTTGAGGCGCTTGTCAGCGTGTTGGTTGTTGCGTGTCCGTGCGCTCTCGGGCTTGCGACGCCCGTTGCGGTGATGGTCGCTTCGGGGCGCGCAGCAACCATGGGGGTACTCTTTCGACGCGCGGCCGCGTTTGAAAAACTCGCCGTCGTTCGCGCGGTGGTGTTCGACAAGACAGGAACTCTGACGGAAGGTCAGCCCCGTCTGACGCGGGTGATTCCAGCGGAAGGAGTCGATGAACCTACGCTCCTCGCGATCGCTGCAGCGGTCGAACTCACAAGTGAACATCCGATTGCGCGGGGCATCGTTGAAGCAGCGCGGGCGCGAACGCTCCCCATCCATCGCACTGAGGAATTTCGAGCGAACGCCGGCGAAGGTGTTTCGGCGACGCTGTGCGATGGCGCGAATGGCCGCATTTTCGTGGGGCGCGTGTCGTGGCTTGAACGTGAATGTGTGCGCGGCCTCCCGTCGAAGGACGATGCGCGATTCACCGCGCGCGAAGGCGAAACCTGCGTCGCTGTTGCGGTCGATGCGCGATTCTTGGGGATTCTC
>JBJOHQ010000079.1:0-3471 GCA_046047595.1 Planctomycetota bacterium
TTGGCAATTTCGGTGTCAATTCACAATTTTTTCGTAAACACATCAAACCGCACGATCGTCCCGCGCACGGTCCAATCCGGCGCCGCGAGCTCGAGCGTGTCATCGGCTCTCTTCAACACGAGGCGACCCTTTGACGTAACTCTCGCTTGATCAAAGAGTTCCGCTGCATCAAGATCAGCGCCGACCACTTCGCGCAGCATGACCATCTCTTTGCGAGGGAGCGCCGAGGCGCGCTTCTTGGGCGGAAACATGGGGTCGATCAACACCGCGTCGGGCGCATCTTGCGTATTAGCCCGAGACGCAAGCCATACGCGGGCATCGGCGTGCACCAGCCGCAGGCGACCACCGAGGAGCTCGGCGAGCACTGGATCACGCATTGCCCGCGCGAGACCATCCTTCGCGAGTTCATAGACGATCGGCGAGCGCTCGATCGCCGTGACCTCACGGCCCGCAACCGCGATGAGAAACGCGTCACCGAGGAGCCCCGCCGTCGCATCAACAACCGTGCGCGCCTCACCGAGTGCACGAACGACGGGCATCCCACGCGCCTCTGACGCACCGCCTCGTAAGCGAATCGTCGAGAGATCGCAGCGAACGCCGCGCCCTTCTCGATCGGTCACACGACGCAACTCAAGGAACGACGCCGGATCACCCTCCTCGCCAACGCGCACGAGGAGAAATCCCGCCGGCACCGCCGCAGAAAGACGGGCGGAATCGTCGCCAACTCCGCCAGCGCCCTCGTCTTCGGAGTGACCTTCCGACTCGCTCACGCCTTTGCGAGTCCGTGCTCAAGATCCTTCCAGAGATCTTCGATGTGCTCAACGCCGACCGAGAGTCGCACAAGCGAGTCACTGATGCCGAGTTCCGTGCGCATCGCTTCGGGAACACTCGCGTGCGTCATGATCGCGGGATGCTCGATGAGGCTCTCGACGCCGCCAAGACTCTCCGCGAGCGCGAACAAGTGCACGTTCTCGAGGAATCGGCGGCTCTCTGCGATGCCGCCCTTCAAGAAGATCGTGATCATGCCGCCGAATGCAGGTTTGCCGTCGAAGCGCATTTGCTCTGCAGCAAGCGCGTGCTGAGGATGGCTCGCGAGACCTGGATAGACCACGCGCGCGACCTTCGCATGCGCTTCCAATCGACGAGCGATTTCCATCGCGCTTGCACAGTGACGCTCCATGCGCACGTGCATCGTCTTCAACCCACGCAACGCGAGATACGCATCGAACGGCCCCATCACGCTGCCGATCGCGTTCTGCATAAAGCGGAGTTTTTCAGCCAATTCGCGCGAGCCCGTGATGAGCGCACCGCCAACAGTGTCTGAGTGACCGCCGCAATACTTCGTCGTCGAGTGCATGACAATGTCGGCACCGAGTTCGATCGGACGCGTCAACATCGGCGTCGCGAATGTGTTGTCGACGACCGAAATCGCGCCCGCCGCGCGTGCGAGTCGGCACACCGCTTCGATATCGACGAGTTTCAGCGTGGGATTCGTCGGCGTTTCGAGCCAAACCATCTTTGGCTTGTGCTCGCGAATCGCCGCTTCGGCTTTCGCGAGATCCGAGAGATCCACATGCACAACCTTGTAACCAGCGCTTCGCTTGCGCACGCGATTCAACAGGCGATTCGTGCCGCCGTACACGTCGTCCATGCAAACAATCGTGTCGCCCGCGTCCATCAACTCGAGCGCTGTCGCGATCGCCGCGAGACCCGAAGCGAACGCGAAACCGCCACACGTGCGATCCGCTTCTTCTGAAAGTCCTGAGCGCTCGAGCGTCGCGATGCAACGCTCAAACGCGAATCGCGTGGCGTTGTGACTGCGCGAATACTCGTAACCCTTGTGCACGCCCGGCGACTCTTGGATGAACGTCGAACTCGTGTAAATCGGCGGCATCACCGCGCCTGTCGTCGGATCGGCGTGCTGTCCGCCGTGGATGCAATCGGTCGCGAGATGGGCGTTGGCTGGGCTTGTCATGGCAGAGTCCTGCTGCGCGAGTGCGCGTCGGGAATTCAAAGTTGTGAGTTGAAAAACATGAACTACTTCCGCAGGAAGTTCAAAGCTGCTTCCGCAAGAAGTTGATGAGGTCGATCTTCGTGATGAGACCGTAGAAGTGCTTCTCGTCGGCAATGACCGCTACGCGATCGGCGCGGAAAATCGGCATGAGATCGTTCACGCTCGCTGTTGGCCGCACGGTTTCGACGCGACTCGACATGTAGTCGCGAACCGGTCGCGCCGCGCAGTCACGGTCGCGCACGAGTGCGAGCAACACGTCGGATTCATCGAGAATGCCAACGACGTGATCCGTCTCGTCGACCACCGCCATCTGCGAAATCGAGAACATGCGCATGCGCTTGATCGCCTGCACAACCGGCAGATCTGGCGTGAGGCAGTAATCCTCTTTCTCAAGGTGACGGCGCGCGATGAGATCGCGGATGTCGCCGTACTTCTTCCGCTCGATGAAGCCGTTGTCCACCATCCAGAAGTCGTTGAACATCTTGGAGAGATACTTCGCGCCGTTGTCGCAGATGAGCGTCACAACGCGCTTCGGCTCCGTTTGCTCGCGGCAATAGCGCAGTGCTGCGGCGAACAGCGTGCCCACCGACGAACCTGCAAGAACGCCTTCCTTGCGGAGGAGTTCGCGCGCCGTGTGGAACGCTTCGCCGTCGGGAATCGCGTAGGCCTTCTTCACCAACTTGAGATCGCAAATCGAAGGGACGAAATCTTCGCCAATACCTTCGACGAGCCACGAGCCTGGCGGAACTTGCTTGCCCTCGTTGATGAGCGGCGTCAGGATCGATCCAACGGGATCGGCGAGGATGATCTCGCACGCAGGATTGCGCTCCTTGAGGAAATGCCCAACGCCCGACACGGTGCCGCCCGAGCCGACACCCGCGACAAACGCATCGATCTTTCCGTCCATCTGTTCCCAGATTTCCGGGCCCGTCGTGTCGTAGTGAGCCTTCGGATTCGCTTCGTTGGCGAATTGGTTCACGTAGAAGGCATCGGGATCGTCGCGCGCAATGCGCTCAGCGACGTCTTGGTAGTACTCGGGGTGACCCTTCGCGACGTCTGAGCGTGTCAGGACGACCTCGGCACCCATCGCGCGCAGGTGTGAGATCTTCTCGTCGCTCATCTTGTCGGGAACAACCACCGTGAGGCGATAGCCCTTCTGCCCCGCCACAAGCGCAAGCGCGAGGCCTGTATTTCCCGCGGTCGCTTCGACGATGCGCCCGCCCTTCTTCAACTTGCCCGACTTCTCCGCAGCATCCACCATCGTGATTGCGATGCGATCTTTGATCGAGTTGCCAGGATTCATCGACTCCATCTTCACGAAGAGCCGGCACGGACCGGTGTCGATCCGCGTGATTTCGAGCATCGGGGTGTTCCCGATCATCTCGAGGATGTTGTGAAAAACCGGAGCAGTGGCACGCGGGGTCGACATCCCCCGAGTGTACAGAACTCAATCTCTG
>JBJOHQ010000080.1:0-3044 GCA_046047595.1 Planctomycetota bacterium
GCGTGGGCGATTCACCGATTCCTCGACTTGATCGAGGGCGCGCAGGCAAGCGCAGAGTCGTGCAGTGCGCGTGATCCGTGTTGCTTCGATTCCGTTGAAGTTCCCTGCACCCAAGGCGATCGCCCATTGCGCGCGAATTCTGCCCGCAGCTTCCGCAACTTCGCTCGCCCGCCCTCCGGTCAACGTGAGCGCGCGATCCGTTCGACGCTTGAGTTCATCTTCATAAGGAAACGGCAACGCCGTCGCAGCCTGTGCATCGAGTGTCGCGAGAGTCGTCTGCGCTTCACCGCGCTTCAGCGGATCGAGCAGCACTTTCGCGGTCCGTTTCATCTGCGCGACAAACGCACGGCCAGACTTCGCATCAATCGCACCGATGCGATCAATCAAGAGTTGCATGCGCGCGATGCGCGCGCGATCAAGATCGATCGAAAGTACACGTTCGAGTGCACTGAGATTCTCTGGATCCGCCGCGCGCGTTGGATCTTCAGCCATCGCAGCGAACGCAGCCGGGAGCGCCTTGGTTGCGATGCGTCCGTCGCGGTCGAGTGCGCGCGCGACATCCTTCAAGTCGCGCGGGACCTCGGCCTTCTCTGCGGACGCGAGCCGATCGGCAGCGTCACACGCCTCAAGAATGCGCTTGGCGACCCTCGTCCGCGCACGCTCGTCACCCGCGAGTTCCGCACCAATCAGCGCAGCTGCGGCATCAGACAGCGCTTGTCGTGATGCTTGTGGCAGGTCCGGATCTTCGCGCAGGTGGAGCAGAGTGTGTGCTGCCTGCACGCAAATCTCGAGAGACGCAAGCCGTACTCGCGCGCTGTCGGACGGCGTGGGGGCGCTACTCACGCCTGCGGGAATCCGAATCGCCAGATCTTCGAGTGCGAGTGTGATGCGCGCGGTCGCGCGCGCGATTGCCGCATCGGGAATCGGTCGGGGTGGTCGCGCCGCTTTCTC
Organism: Planctomycetota bacterium; assembly: GCA_046047595.1. GTDB lineage: Bacteria > Planctomycetota > Phycisphaerae > Phycisphaerales > SM1A02 > QWPT01. The sequence continues at coordinate 952 of JBJOHQ010000080.1, forward strand.
AGCAGCGAGCCACTCAAGCGTGGCGAGTGCTTCGCGCACAAGCCGTACATCCGTCAAAGCACTCGCAGAAGTTCCGCGCGCGACGCACGCGTCGAGTGCGGCGAGGAGCGCGGGGCCGCCCGCGTCCGCAGCGAGTTGATCAGCCGCCTTGCGCATCGCTTCGATATCCGCACGCGTCGTCGCGCGCACCGCGTCGACATCTTTGCCGTCATCGACAAGCGGCCACGCATCCTCGATGCGGCTTTCTTCAACGATCGCGCAAAGTTCAACGAGCGGCGCGAGAGTCTCCGCCAACGCATCCGCGATCTGACGCTGCACTTCGCGCGGCTTCGCAGAACACGCGGCTCGCGCTCGATCGAGACTCAACTTCGCGAGTTCAGCGAGTTGTTGCGCTGCGCGCTGGGCATCGGCCTGCGGAAGTGGCATGCCATCTTTCAGTCGACGTCCACTCGCGGTCGCGTCGAGGAGGTCATCGACGCGGCCAAGCATCGCAGCCAAGCGGATTCCAGCGACACTCGGGCCTGACTCCTCCCAAGACTTCGCCACGCTGAGTTCAAAGAAAAGCGCCGCAAGCCTTCGCAGCCGTGCTTTCGCAAGCGCTGCATCGCGGGCCTCGCCCGTGAGCCCCGCCGCAGTGCGTTCGAGTTGGGCCGCCTCAGTGGTCAATTCTTTCGAAAGTTCCGTTGCGGCGTTCTCCGCGGGGAGCGTCGGCCCAGCTTTCGCCCCATCGAGATCGAGCACTTGGGCAGCGGCGGTCGTGTTGAACACGCAAACTGCTCCGCCGAACATCGCGCTCAACACCGTGAGCGCGGACAGGCCGCCGTGGAAAAACTCGCGAACGCCACGGCGCGGCGCGTACATACCTCGCATCGCTGCTCTACCAAAGCCACCATCGAGGACGTCGGCTGCGAATCGAGCGATGGACGCGTTTGGTTTCTTCATTGCAGTCACTCCGCGGTCGCATCTCGACGTATCTCAGCCGTGGACTTCATCTCGCGCTCGCTTTCGCCCTCGATCCCGCCCTCGATCCCGCCCTCGAGCCCGCCCTCGAGCCCGCCCTCACGCGGCACTCCATCGTGGTCCTCAACGGACGCTCCAACCTTCATACGCGGTGCGCCGTACCAAATCCAACGTAGACACAGCCCTTGTGGCGGCAAAGTCGGCCCCGCGCGTGTTCGATCACGCGCGTCGCGTATCTCCGTGATCGCACTTGGCTCAATCCGCCCGCGACCAACCTCAAAAAGCGTCCCCGCGACGATTCGCACCATGTTGTAGAGAAATCCGCTTGCGCAGATCTCAATCTCCACGCGGCGCGGCGCAGGGCTGCGCACGACACAGTCGTAGATGCTTCGCACGGTTGTCGTCCGGCCGTGATCAACCTGCGTAAAGCTCGCGCAGTCGTAGGTACCCACCATCAAACTCGCCGCGCGCTGCATGCGATCAAGGTCGAGCGTATGCGGCGTCGAAAAGACGAAGTTTCGATCGAAAAGCGGCCAGGGATTGTGCGGGTGGCTCGTGTGTTCGATCGTGTAGCGGTAGCACTTGCTGCGCGCGTCACCAATCGGGTTGAAGGTTTCGGCGACCTGCTCTGCTTCAACAACTTGGACATCTCGCGGTAGACGCGCCGAAATCGCGTTGGCCAAGCGCGCCACTGGTACACGCACATCGGCCGAAAACGCCGCGACCTGCCCAACCGCATGCACGCCTGTATCGGTGCGGCTCGCGCCGACGACATCCACGCGCTGGCCGATCAACGCAGCGACCGCTTCTTCAAGAACCCCTTGCACAGTGCGAAGCGCAGGCGCATCTTTCGGCTCCTGTCGCTGCCAACCGTGGAACGCGCTCCCGTCGTAGGCAACCTTCAATTTCCATCGCGGAAGCCCGCGCCGCGGGTGCTCCGCGCGCATGAACCCAACACTTGAGGACTCAGCACTTGAGGACTCAGCACTGGAAAACCCAGCACTTGGTGTCCCAACACTCGAAGGCTCAGCGCCTACAGGCCGGTCGCTCGGAAACTCGGATCGCGGAGGGTTGAATCGCGGCATGATCGGCGAGTTCACTCAGTTCAGTGAGTTCGATGGATTCTGCGCGCT
>JBJOHQ010000081.1:0-7309 GCA_046047595.1 Planctomycetota bacterium
ACTTCGACGAAAGCGCGGCGCTCGAAGGCCTCGTTGCAGAACGAGCGGTGCCAACGCTCGCTGCAATGAGCGTGATTTACCGCAGGATTCTCGAGAAAATCGCGCGAGATCCGAAGCGCGCGTTGGAGCGACGCGTTTCGCTTTCGCGATTCGAGAAAGTGTCGATTGCGCTGCGCGCGCGCTTTGGCATGTTTGGGCATACACGCGGAGGTCGTGCGTGAGCGTCTCGCGTACGGTTGCAATCGTCGGCGGTGGTGTCGCGGGAATCGCGGCCGCGCTGCGCGCCGCAGAAGCGGGTTGGCGCGTTGAGTTGATTGAAACTCGTACGAAACTTGGTGGTCGCGCGACCAGTTTCGATGACGTGCGCAGTGGTGTTGAACTCGACAATTGTCAGCACGTCGTCATGGGCTGCTGCACGAACATCCTTGATCTCTACGATCGACTTGGTGTGCTCGGCGAAATGGATTGGCACGAAACGCTGTGGTTTGCGCGGGGCGGCGGCGCGGCAGACGCGCTCTCGATCGCGCCGCTGCTTCCAGCTCCGACGCATTACGCGCCAAGTTTCTTGCGCATGCGGCTCTTCTCCTGGAGCGAGAAAATGGCGATCGCGCGTGCGTTCCTCGTGATTCTGCGCATGGGTGGACGCGGATACCTGCGTTGGACGGGGCGCACATTTGGCGAGTTTCTCGCGGAAATGCGCCAGCCCGCGCGTGTTGTTGAACTCTTCTGGGATCCAGTCGTCCTCTCGGCGTGCAATTTGCCGAGTGCCAGATGCGAAGCATCGCACGCGTTGAAGGTGTTCGACGAGGGCATGCTTGCGCATCGCTTCGCGGGTGCGGTTGGCGTGTCGCGCGTACCACTTGGGCGACTCTATGGACGCGTCGAGGAACTCGTGCGCGCCACTGGTGGTGCGCTGCGACTTCGCACAAGCGCGCGGGCGCTCGCTTTTGACGGGCGCCGTATCACGGGCGTAGTTTGCGACGACGGCGTCGTGCCAGCGCAAGCGGTCATCGCTGCCGTTCCACCAGATCGACTCGCGAAACTCTGCTCGGAAACGCTTCGCGCCCACGATCGACGGCTCGCGCGTCTTGAGTCGATCTCGTTTTCGCCGATTCTCGGCGTGCATCTTGCGTTCCGTCGACGCGTGATGTCGCGCGCGAATCTCGCGCTCCCGGGTCGCGCGACGCACTGGCTCTTCGCGCACGAGGCGACGCGGACACGCGGATCTGACGACGGAAACGCAGACGCAGCGAACTTCGTGCAGCGGATTGAGGCGGTCGTGAGTGCGGCAGATGCGTGGATCGGCCTTTCGGAGGAAGAAACAACGCGTCGTGTACTCGCGGACATGTCGTGGGCACTCGGCGTGACGGTCGACGAACTTGCGCGCGATCTCGTTTGGTCGCGACCGGTGCTTGAGAAACGCGCGACATTCGCGAGTACGCCGGGTGTTGACGCGTTTCGGCCACGCGCGTCGGTCGAAGCAGGCGACCTCAAGGGTGGGGTGGCGAATCTCTTTCTCGCGGGGGAATGGACGGACAGTGGTTGGCCGAGCACGATGGAAGGGGCGGCTCGTTCGGGTTACGCGGCGGCCGCGGCGTGTACGGGGCAGGGAGGCGTGGTCGCGGATCTTCCGCGGGCGTTGCTCGTGCGCGCGCTCGGCACATGACCATTCAACCCTCCAACGGTGCACGGCACGTGCCGTGCACTGTCTGGGACTCAGTCGGACACCGCCACAACCGCCCGAGCTGCCGCGCGCACGACCTCGACCTCGCTTGCATCGGCCGCGATTTCCGCCGCGCGCGCCCGAATCGCCTCCCATCGCGCGCTTTCGCCTCGCTCGCGCGCAGCACGCGCCACACTCGCAAGCGCGAGGAGCGCATTCCGTTTCATCATCGGAAGCGTCGCGCGCTTCAGCGCGCTCGAGACGACGAGCCGCGCGCGGTCCGCTTCTGTCCATCCAAGTACTTCGAGCAACTCAACCGAGTCAAGCCGCGGCGCGTACTTTGAGTGAACCCCCACGCGGCGCGACGCGCGCGTCGGTTGGCTGTGCGGACAGACTTCTTGGCAAACGTCACAGCCGAACCACCAATCGCCCGTCTTTCCGAAGTAGTCCGCGGGAATTGCGCCTTGATGTTCAATGGTGAGATAGGCAATGCACTTCGTGGCATCGACCGACCAAGGGGTGATCGCATCGGTCGGACACGCGTCGATACAGCGAGTACACGCGCCACAAACATCGCGATCGGCATTCGAGCTATCGACCGGCGGTGCGTCGCTCGGCGCGATGTCCGCATCGGTCACGATTTCGCCGAGCAAAAAGTAACTTCCGAGCCCCGGCCGAATGAGAAGCGTGTGTTTCCCGATCGCTCCGAGGAGCGCACGCGCCGCCTGCTCGCGCTCGAGTATCGGATGAATGTCGCCCGTCGGTCGTGTCTCGCAGCCCGGTGCCGCCTCGCGAATCGCCCGCCCCAACTTCCGCAGCCGATCGCGAATGACATCGTGATAGTCCTTGCCGCGGGCGTAGCGCGCGATGCGTCCGCGCTGGCTCGGGCCCTCGTCACAAACGCGATCTGGATGCCCATCGTGATACCGATCAGCAACGCTCACCACGCTCCGCGCCCCGCGAAGAAGCTTCCGCACATCCACCATCTCTTCGACGCGTTCAGCCATCCACAACATGTCGCCGTGCTTGCCATCGTCGAGCCAGCGGCGCAACTCCGTCGCACGCGCACTCGGCGCCGCACGCGACACGCCAACCAGCGCAAAACCAAGTTCTTTCGCCCGCGATTCAACGAGGTCGCGGAGCGCGAACGGATCGAGCGCGCGTGGAGCGTCAGAAGAGCCGTCCGCGTGCGCCGTCATCGCAAGTTCATCGCGGAATCGAGTAACTGCATCCAACCGCCCACAACGCCGAGCAGCACAAACGCCGTTGGAGGCACGAGAAGGACAGTCGAAACCATGATCCAGAAGATGGGTCGCTTGACACCGCGGAGAAGCGCCACCGCAGATGCGAGTGCTGGCAGCGAGAGCGGCAACACGATCCATGGATGCGTGAAGAAGAGTCCAGGCCAACCGCTGATTTTGAGCCCTTCGCGTTCAAAGGTCGCGCCGAGGAAGGGCGCGATGAAGAACGTCGCCGCGAGGAGAACCAGGATCGTCACGATCAGGAAGACACCTTTGACACGTCCGGCCACGACAACACTCTTCTTGAGTGCCGCGGTCGTCGACGAGGCGGTCCCCACGCGGCCGAAGTTGTCGTCGCGCAAAGGCCTGCGTGGCGGCGGCGGCGGTGGCGGCGGTGGCGGCGGGGGTGGCGACGGTGAAGTCATGCTGGCAGTATCGGCGGAATGTTGGGTGAAGACCATCGTGGAAAGGCATTCGGGAAAGGCATCCGCGAACGCCCTTGAGGGAAGTCGTCGGGGAAAGCCCGCGGGGAAAGCCCGCGGGGGAAAGCCCTCGGCGAGGCCATCCGCAAGAGCACGTCCCGCACCCACGAGCACGTCCCGCACCAATGAAACGCCCCCGCGCGTGGCGGGGGCGAGATGCTCAAGATTCGGTGCGGGAATTCGACTAGGAATTCGACTGGGAATTCAACTGGGAATTCAACTAGAACTCGGCCAGTCACGGAACCCGTCTCGCGACGGTTCAGCCGCCGTTCCCCGCGGCGCCGCCGCGTGGACGGCGCCCGCCGCCACCCATCATGCTTGCGGCCGCTTCTTGAATCGCTGCCTGCATCGCAGCGCCAGCGTCCTCGGCAGAAGTAATCTCGCCCGACTCAACTTTCGCAGCGACGTCCGCAGCGGCCTTCTTCATCAGACCCATCATTGGGCCCATCATGCCCTGCAACATTGGGAGCATTTGCTCGAGTTGCTCGGCAGACATGCCTTGCGCTTCGAGTGCTGAAGTCAGGTCGACCTTCCAGCCGGCATCGGTCTTCACGAAGACGGTTTCCTGACCGTTTGCGTCCTTAAAGACGGCGCGATCCGCATCAACAGAAACCTTCTCGAGGCTCGAGATGCCACTTCCGAGGCCTGCAGCCATGCCGCCGCCGCCCATGCCGCCGCCACCCAGTTCGAGCTTCGTCGTCCCAAACTTCGCTTGCATCGCGTCGTAGAGCGGAGCCATCGCCGACAGCATCGGCCCAGACATGTCCTTCATGGCCTTGCCGACGGAAGTTGAATCATCCATGACGGCGAGCATCATCTCAACGGCGTCAGATGGCTTCGATTCGATGGCCGCGTTGTACTGGACAACCCACGCTTCGATGTCATCAGCGCCGGCGCCACCAGCACCCGACATCGAGCGTCCGGTGGAACTCGCACCCGAACCAGCACCCGACGAGTTCTTCGCGGTCTTTGGCTTTTCCGCGAGGGCCGGCGGAGCGAGCAACTTGTCGACCGAAAGGCCGTCCGCCATCTTCTTCGTCTCTTCGATCGAAGCCTTCAGTTCCGCGAGTTTCTCATCGGAAACCGAAGCCATCGCGTCAGCGGCAGCAGCGGCCTTTTCCTTCAGGGCGGTGATGGCAGTTTCAGCTTCGGTCTTCAGCGCCGCGAGATCTGAGCCACCGGTCGCTGCGACCATGCGGCCGTGCGAACCGAGGCCGAGGACCTCCGTCACCTTGAGGCGAAGTTCTTCCGACATCAGTGCCGTGCGGAGCGCATCGCTCGCAGCGCTTGAGCCTGCGCTCGAGGCGGCGTTGGCGAAATCGGTCGCAGCAGCTTCATACGCCGACTTCAGCGCGCCTGCGCGTTCTTCCGCGATCGACTTCATGATCGCGTCAGCCTTCTTCTTCAATTCAGCGGCGAGATCGCGCGCCTTCGTCGCTGCGCCATCGACTTCCGCGCGGTATCCAGCGACGAAGTCGAGCGCTTCCGTGGCGGCGGCCTGCACAGCCTTGACACTTTCAAACTCGACCTGCGTCAGAGTCAGGGTGATCGCGAGGTCATCCGCTGCAATCGACTTGTCGGTGAGCGTGTCACGCACGCCGCGTGCTTCTTCTTGGATGCGAGCGGCCTCGTTGACGTAGTCTTCCGCGATCTTCGCGCTCGACTCGCGGGCGCGGCGCAGGCTGACGGCGGACTCTGATTCGAGGCGCGCGAGTTCGGCCGTGCGGCTATTGATCTCTTCGACCAACTGACCAAGCGGGCGCTCGAGCGTACGCACTTCTTCTTGCAACTTTCGTGCGGCGTTTGCGGCACCGCTCTTCATCGCCTCGGGGAGCGAGGTCGCGCTCGAATAGTCGAGTGCTTCCGCAGCTGCGCCAATCGCGTCAAGATCAGCGGCGAGGAGCGACGCGTTGAACGCGACGGAACGCGCGATTTCCTGTTCGGCTTCGATACCGCTCGCACGGGCGAGTTCAATCGAGCCAGCGGTGCGGTACATCGAGGCCGCAAGTTGCATGGCTGCTTCCTGCTGCGCAGAAGTTCCGCCAGAAAGCGCCTTTGCTTGCTCTGCGAGTGCGCGAAGCGCGGCAACCGACTCGCTTGAGGGGTTCGACGAGAGGAGGGCGGTGTTCCCACGAACAGCGTTCTCGTAACTCGACGCGACCGTGTTGAACTCCTTCTCAAACTTCGCTTGCTCGGCGAGTTTGGGGTCGCCGCAACCGACGAGGAGCGACGCGGAAAGCGCGGTCGCGACGCACGCGGCGAGGCCTCTCGAGAGCACGCTTCTCGACAGGCTAGAAGAAGTCTCCCGTTGGCCAGCGGCCGACGAGAAGAAGGAGTGGGTGGAGGAAGTCGGGAGCGAGAAACGCTGCTTCATCGGATGAAACCTGCCCTCTGGCGGGGTATGCGACGACGGCACGACGCGAAGGCACCAAGCGGCGGCGTCGACCGGGGGCGCGGAGTGTATCGGAACTGAAAGGAACGCGCCTACGCGTATGCTCGCGGGGAATTTCAACGCGCCGATGAAAACGACGCCGGAGCCGTACGCGAACTCGCCCGAACTCGCCCGAACTCGGTCGAACTCTGTGGAACGCGGTTGAACGCCGTTGAGCTCGGCGCAGCTCGGCGGCCGGGCCTCGATCGAAGGTTTCCCTGATCGAAATTTTGTGCTCAGCGATCCGACCCGCCCACCGCGGGCTCCGCCTTTTTCAACGCAGGCGGCGTGTAGTCGACGGGATAGTCACCGTTCCGAACGCGCATGGAGCGAACCCATCCCACGAAGTCCTCTTGGAGGCCCTTGCGTGAAGAGGTCAGCACTGGGTCCCAACCCTTGACATCGGGGTGCGGGCGGCGCGCCTCCGTCACCGGCAGCGCGTATTGGAAAAGCAGGCTGTCGGTCGGCTTCTCGAAATCGACGAGCGGCAAGGTGTCGATTTTGGTGCGCAGCAGAATCAGCAGGTTCGTGTAGCGCGTGGCGTCGCTCTTGAAATCCTTGTTGAAAAGGAAGAGCCGCCCGCCATCCGGTCCGCCGTGACAGCGGCTCGTGGCGCAGTTGTTGATGACCCATGCGTTGTGGACACGGGTACGGAAGAGATTCAACGGTTCGGGTTCGCCCATCACCTCAATCTGCGGATAGAGCTCGCGAGCCTTGAGTGAGAAGAGCGTCTTGACGATCTCGATCGGTTCCTTCGAATAAAAACTCGCCTTGTCTGCGGCGCGCGCGGGAATGAGTTCGCTGTGCGCATACTTCTCGAGCATCGTGCGAATGAGCTCATCCGAAACTTGCATGCGCGGCGGATCATCCACATCAAGTTCGTAGACCTTGATGAGATTCACATCCGACTTTGAAAGCATGTTCGATGGGAGTTCTGGCTTGTTGGGTCGTTCGCGCGGCGCAGGCGTATCTGTCGATTCCCTCGGCGTCATCAGCGCGAGTTGTGCATTCACTTCGTTGAGTAATCGCTTCGCTTCGTAGTGATTTGTCGCCTCGAGCAAGCTTTCAAGTTCATGCTTCGACTCTTTGTACATCTTCTTGTTGTAGAGCCACAGCGCGAGTGTGTAACGCGCGGTGTATTGATCTGCCTCAAGTGATGTGCGGAAACGCTCGTAGAGTTCGGCGTCGGTCGGATAGGGCTGAACCTCACTGACGGCCGCTCGCGGGTACTTGCTCGCGATGCCCTCGATTTCGAGCGAGACATTCTCGTAGCCGTCTTCGAGCAACTTTCCGATGAGTGTGCGCCCGTCATTGAAGAGGACACGCACTCGTCGGCCCGCAGGACCCTCAAGCAAATACGTCACGCTCAGAACACGACTCTTCGTGAAGGTCTTCAAACGACCGCGCTCGTCACGCAGCACGATCACCTGCTCGTTGTCACTTTCGATGGTGCCCGCCGCCGTCGTGACGCGATCAACCACGATGTACGCGC
>JBJOHQ010000082.1:0-2692 GCA_046047595.1 Planctomycetota bacterium
CCACCAGCCGCGTTGGATCCACCTGTCAGTGCATTGATGGCGCTCATACGAGGTCTCCTTAGGTTTCAGCGCGATTTCTTCAAACTCGGACTTTCGAGTTCTTAGCCCGCGCGACGCACGGACTCCGCCGTGCGTGTTGATTTCGTGCCTGAGTTTCCAGCGTTTCGTGCGTCTTTTATGCTTGCGTCTTTCGTGCTTGTGTCTCTCATGCTTGCGTCTGCGAGTGCACCCGCAAAGCCACGCTTCATCGAGCGGACATCGCGCGCGTCATGCTCGCTTGCGTTTCCGCGTTGGCGTTGGCCCTGATCTTGAGAGCGTTCGTCGCCTTCGCGCCGTCCGCGACTCTCGCCACCTGCCGCGTCTTGGCGGGAACTACCTCCATCGCTGTTGCGGCCGGAACCATCACTGCGTGCATCGCTCTGCGAGCGCGAGTCACCTTGTTGCGCGTTCGATGCGTTCGCGATCGACGAGTCAGCGTGCGATCGTGCACCGTGAACCGAAAGGCGATCGATCGAAAGTCCCTGCGATTCAAGGCGTTCGCGCAACATGCCCAAGTTCGATTCAAGCAACATGCGCGCTTCGGGCGTCGCCGTCGTGAAGTCCGCAACGACCGATCCATGCGCGATGCGAAGTTCGATCTTGAGTTGACCAAGCGCGGGCGGTTCGAGGCGCATGGTGATTGCACCGCCGCGATGTTTCGCGAGTAACTCCGCGCCCTTTGCCGCCAACTGCGCAGCTGGCGAACCATCGTCGATGGTGGTCGCTGCAAGATCTCCTGCGATCGACTGCGACGAACTCGCTGCGACATCAAGCGAGGTATCCATCGCGTTCGCGGTTCCGAAGGAGCCCATCGAAGTTGCGAGCGATGCATTCGCTGCATTTCCGCGGGCATTGGCGCCGTCCACAGAACCTGCTGCGGCTTCGTCACCAACGTCGTTTGCCTGATCAACACCAGCCTGTAAGCCGCCGAGACCGACGGTCGCTTCACCGTTCAAGTCCTCAACTCGTGCTCCACTTGCGGCGATTGCCTGTCCTGCGCGTGCGCGCGCAATACTCGACTCGACTTCGGCGAGTCGGCCAGCGACAGCACTCTGAACCTGCGTGTTCGTGGGCGCGATCGATTGCAGAGATCCCTGCACCGATTGCGTGAGTTTCGCAAGCGGATCGTTGGCGAGCGTGTTCGCAGACGGCGCCTGCGCCGACGCGCTCGGAGCCTGAAGCGATCCCGTTGCGTTTCGGCGCGCGCGATCCGCAGCAGCTTCGACCGTCCCTTGCACGCCAACAGCCGCCGACGCGTTCGCACGTAGATTCGCCGTATCGGCAGCGGTTCCCGCGATCGAATCACTCAGGGAAGGATTTCCGCGCGCACTCAGATCGTTTCCAATGCCGACCGCATTCCCTACCGCGTTCATCGATGCAGTCGCCACTCCGTTGATCGTCGCCGCCGCGAGCTGCGCTGCTTCAAGCGGACCAGCGATTTCGGCGTTCGCGCCACCCATCGCACCCGTCAACGATGCGCCGAAAGAGAAATCAAACTCGATCGTTGACGCGGTCGTCGTCGGAACTGCGACCTGGACTTGCGATGAGAACTGCGCTGCGGACTCCGCGCCCAGTTCTTCCTTTGCACTCTCAACATCCGAATCGTCTCGCGAAGCGTCGTCCGTCGAGGAGTCGTTTCTGCCGGCGTCACGGTCTTCCGATGACGCACTCAGACGTTCATCGCGCGTCGTATCACGCGTGTCGTCGGAGCATTGGCGAACGCATTCGCTTTCGCTGTCCTCAACCCACTCGTTGGTGAGGTCATCGCGAGCATCGTCGTAGCGCGACGCGCGACTTCGCCGCGCGTCCTCTGAACGAGCCGAGCGACTTTCGCCTGACGCATCAGCGCTCTCGCGAGTCTCCAGTCGGCGCGCTCGCTTGGGCGCCGGCGTTTCCCGAGCCTCCTGCGCGAGTGCCTCGCGGAAGGGCGACCGACCCGTTTGAGACGGGGCCGGTTGGGGCTGCGGGCGAGTTGCCTCCAGCCGTCCGGACCGGGGAGCGGGCAGAATCGGCGGGTTGTTCGGCAGAAATGGCACCATTGGTCGTATCCGTGCTCGCCTCGCGACCGAGACCGAGCTTCCGGAGACGTTCAAGCAAATCCGTTGCCACCGTGGCGTCGCCTTCCGACTTGAAGGCTTTCAGAAGGTTGGCTGACTTCGCTGGGTTCATGGCGTCGAGGTATGTCACCGCGAGATCGGCTCGTCCCGACTTGATGAGTTCGAGAATCCACTCACGCCCCTGCTTCGGCGGAGCCGCCTCAAGGAGACGCACTGCCTTGCGGAATTGCGCGTTGGTCTGGCGATCCTTCGAGTCGGCAATCGAGGCCTCCCACTCCTTCTGTCGGGCTGTGAGCGCTTCCTCGCGTTCCGTGACTGCTTCCTCGCGCGAACGAAGATCGTCTTGCATCCGTCGATGCTGCTCTTCAAGCGATTTCAGCGCAAGCGTGGCGCGGTCTCGGAATCGATCCTCCGCCGCGATTTCTTCGCCAGAGGCGAGCGGAAGTCCGCGCACGCGAAGGTCGTCGGCCGCGAGCCGATCCGCCTCGGCGGCGGTATTCGCAGCCTCGGCGCGCGCCGCCTCTTCCTCGGCGATCGTTGGCCGAAAGATGTCCCGTACGCGGGTCATGCGCTCGCCATCAACGCGACCGCTCGCG
>JBJOHQ010000083.1:0-2658 GCA_046047595.1 Planctomycetota bacterium
GGTTGTCACGCTGCTATTCGCGAAGGTTGGGCGCGCCTCGTCACCGGTGCGGAAGATGTCGTTGCGATGCTCAGTGACGCGCGGCAACTCGTGCAAGGTGCGCTTGATGCACATACCGAGAAGCGCGCTGGAACGACGCAAGACTGCAAACATCGGCGCAGCGGTGCGGCCGCGATGGATACGACGACGTGTGTAAATCTCTCGTCAAGCATGTCATCGCGCACTTCATCGAGCACCGCATCGAACGCCTCATCGAACACCCCATCGAAGTCGCCCTCGCGCGCTCAACTCCTTCGTCAGCCTTCCATCGATGGGTGTTCACCCCAACCTCGGCACGGTTCGCAGGTTGTTGATCCAAACCAAACGGAACTGTCGCAGGATGCGCAGGAACTCTTCGAGTGGATCGCGCAGCATGTGTCGGCGCGGGAGAGTCGTAGGGGCGGCGCGACCTTGGGTGAAACCCGCGCGAATGCGGCATTCCGCGCCGGACTAGACGAACTGGAGCATCACCTCGGCTGGTCGATTCCGCGACTGGCAGCGGCGACGCTCTCACTGGAGCGGATTGGGCGAATTGTGCGTGATTCGGAGGGTGCCTTCCTGTTGGCTGAGAAGTACCGATAGGTCGTGGATTCCATTCACTCTGGGAGGGTTGGAGGGGTGAGTGGTGGGGAGAGAGCGTCGCTCGCGTGGACCTTCGATGTGAAGGTTGCCGATCAATAGATTCGAATTCGAAGGTGTGGTGTCTGGGCGTACCCGCGAAGTCCCGTGCGACGCCCAGTTGGAGGAATCTCGTCCCATGGCCCGTCTTGCAGTCATTTCAGACATTCACGGCAATCGCGTTGCACTTGAGCAAGTGTTGCGTGATCTCGATCGGCGTGATGTCGATGCGGCCATTTGCCTTGGAGACATCGTCGGATACGGACCTGACTCGTCTGAATGCGTTCGGATGGTGCGAGGTGCCTGTCGAGTTGCGATTCGCGGGAATCACGAAGACGGCGTCCTCGCACGCGACAGTGGACGCGGTTGGAACCCCGTCGCCCAGGCAGGCCTTGCCTACGCGCGACGCACGCTGACCGATGCCGACAAAGCGTTTCTCGCGGGGCTTCCGTCGAGTTTCTCGTTGCGCGGCTCGCTTCTTGCGGTGCATGACTCACCTGTTCCGAGCGAGCACGGCATGAATTACCTTCGCAACGCCAACGACGCCGCAGACGCGTTCTTTTGGCTGCGCGAATCCATCTGTTTGGTTGGACACACGCACGTCGCTGCCTGTTTTGTGACCGAATGCGCGCCGACGACTCGGCCGCACGTTGAAGATCTTCAACTCATCGTCCCAGGTGGGGGCCATGAGAACGTTTCGCAAGAGTGGTCTGAGACATGTCTCGTCGAGTCGATTTCGTTGCCGCGACAGGGGCGAGCGATTGTGAATCCTGGTTCTGTGGGGCAACCGCGTGATCGTGATCCGCGTGCGAGTTACGCGATCATCGATCTTGAAAAGTCGGTCGTCGATTTCCATCGCGTGTGTTACGACGTTGAAGAAGCAGCGCGACGCACCGTCGAAGCAGGACTCCCGGCTGTTCTCGGGGAGCGACTCGCCCTCGGGGCGTAACGATGTGTGACGGATCACGGACCGCGTGATGAAGGTGACATTCCGGGGGATCACATGCACAACATGCGCCTACTTCGCGAGGACTCCGGCGCATCCGCCGAGCTTTCACGAAACAACGCGATGGAGGGGAAGTTGGATCCGCGCGCGTCGCGTGGGGATCTTGGCTCCGAGCACCTCGCAAGAACGCTGATCCGAATGATTTGGGTTTGTACGGCGATCTGGGTGATGTTGCCTGTCGCCAAAGCGGTTGAACTCGCGTGCGTGCTCGGTGTGGGCGACCCACTCGCGGCGGCCGCGAAGAGTGCGGACGGCGCGTTCATCACCCGCCTTGCAGAGTGGTCGGGAGTGCTGGCAAAAGCCGTGTCGCCGGTGGCGACGTTCGCAGTTGGCGCACTGGTGGCACTCGCGCTCGCGAGTTTGGCCATCGAAGTGCGCTCGATCGCGCCGCGCGTTGGAGCCACGATTTCGGCACTTGCCCTTTACGGTGGAACTGCGGTTCAAGCGACAGAGATTCGCGAAGGCTTGCTCGCCTTTGCACCGGGATTTCTCGGTATCAGCGTTGCCATCACCATCGCGATCGCGTCGTTGGTGCTTGCATGGCGTTGGGTTGAGAATGTCGCGCTCGCAGCCGCGCTTCCCGTGCGTGAGGACCCACTCGCCATCTCTGCAGAAGTTGATCTTGAGGCCGGAACGCGTGCGCATCGCGGTGTCGACAGCGTGAACACTTCCGCGTCTCGGTTGGCGGGCGCGTTTCATCGCGTCGTTGGCGAGCCGGTCGCAGAGCAGGATGCTGGACTCTCAGGCCGTGGATCGCCCATTCCAAGGCGTCTCCCCGACGACGAGCCGTTGTCGATGCGCTCGGCCTAGCGACCAATGACGCGTACCACGTTGGTCGTTCGAGTCACCAAGCGACACGCGTCAGGCGCGGCACGCGGGGGGGTGCTACATTCCGCCCCTTCCCCATGGTCGAACTACCCCCGCCCGGCACGGAAACGGTCCTCATCCTCGACTTCGGCAGCCAAACGGCGCAATTGATCGCCCGTCGCGTGCGC
>JBJOHQ010000084.1:0-2546 GCA_046047595.1 Planctomycetota bacterium
TTCGGCACGAGCTGCACTTTCGCGCGGCCGGTAAGCGTGTGGTGTCGCGCAAGGCTCGCGACGCGGTGAGGCGGTCGTTGCGTTTCAGCAATCCGGCGGAACGCACTCGGTGCTTTCAGAGGCGACCCGTTTGCCCACGGGTTGATCGGGAGTAGATTTCTCGAATGTCCCACGCCTGGCGCTTCCCACGATTCTCGAAGCATTTCCTAGGCGGCGCAGTCATGAGCGCTGCGGCGGCCTTCGCATTGCCATCGCACGCGGCAATCGTGCATCGCGTGGTGAACATCCCGATCCCCGTCAATCAAAACGGGTTGTGGATCAACTTCGAGACACAGGCCATTTCGACGACTGCGAATGGTCCTGCGGGCTGGGATGTCAACTTCTACACATCGGGCGCATACGCGGGTGGTCCGGCGGACGGCATGGCGAACATCGTGCTCTACACAGGCTCGAGCAACGGTTCGGGATTCATGCGCTTCCCAGGCACCGTTGGCGGGACGCCGCCCAATCTGCCGCTTGGGACGACCGTCGCGTCGTACGGTTCCTACGGCGCAGGGCTTGCGACCTTCGGCACGCAAGTCGGCACATGGAAACTCGCGCAGGACAACCTCGTGGGCTTCAAGTTCATCGCGGGTGATGGGCAGCTCCGCTATGGCTGGGCGCGGATCGCGGTTGGCACGAACTCCTTCAATCGAACGCTCGTCGAATACGCCTACGAGTCAACGCCGAACACCTGCATCTCCGTCGGCGCGACTGCGGGCAATCCGCCGCGCGACTGCGCCGCGCCTCTTCCGTACGACCCGTGCGCCCTGACGAATCCTCAACTCGTCGTTGGCAACAACCTGCCCATTGCGAACCAGACGACCACGACCTCTTACACGCTCGCGGGCGGATGCGGCTTCACGGTGCATCGCGCGAACTTCTACCGCTTCACGCCAACAGTGAGCGGGCAGTACTCCGTCAACACCTGCGGAACTTCGGTCAACACGAAACTCGCGATTCTCTCGGACTGCACGCCGAGTGCTTCCGTCATCGCGTGCAACGACGATTACTGCGCACTCTCGAGTGCGGTGATTTTCAACGCGATCGCGGGACAAACGGTGTGGGTGGTCGCCGGCGGTTCGACGGCCTCGACGGTTCTGCCAACCTTCATGCCGATCGCGATCGAGCCGCCGTTCGATCCATGCGCGAACCCGCCGATCGTTGCGTTGGGCGACACGATCGTCTCGACGAATTCCGCCGTTCCCGCGCTCGATATGACTGGCTACTGCGACTCAGGGCCGCTTTTCCCGTCGATCATCTACAAGGCGAACTACGCGCGCTGGACCGCGCCGAAGACCGGCTACTACGCCTTCGGCATCTGCCAAGGCGATGTCAGCGCGCACGTCGCGGTGCTCACGGCATGCGGCGATGCCTCGACGGCGATCGCTTGCTCCTACGACAAGTGCCTCGCACCGAACGGCGCGCGCGTCGAGTTCTGGGCCGACGGTGGCACGGAGTACGTGCTCGCGTACGGCGTGGACAACCCGATCTGGCAGCTTCCCACGAACGTGACGCTTGAGGTCGATGTCGAGGAGCCGCCGCCGGAACCCTGCGGTGCGGACCTCCTTGAGGCGACGCTCGGCATGCAGTCGATTCGTCTCGACTTCGAGTTCCCGAATCTGTCGCTCGTGGGTTCGCCGTGCTCATTCACGATCGGCGATCAGGCGCTGCGCTACCCGAAGTATTTACGTTTCGTGCCGCCGTACACCGGCACCTACACGATGGGAAATTGCAGCGACACCGATCCAAACTACTGGGGGATTTACGACCTTCGCATCGCAGTGATGACCAACTGCGGCGACGCATCGACGATCTTTGCCTGCGACGACAACGGTTGCCAAGGCGACGCTCCGCCGTGGACCGCGCGGATTCGCGAGTTGCCGCTGCAAGCGGGTGTGCCGGTTTACATCGGCCTCGGTGGAAATGGCCCCGCAGCACCTGGACCGTTCGCGTTTGAGATCGCGTTCGACGGTGCGCCACCGTGTACGGGCGATCTCGATGGAAACGGCTCGGTCGATGCGGCGGATCTCTCGGCATTGCTCGGCGCTTGGGGTTCGCCGAGCGCAGACATCGATGGAAACGGAACGACCGATGCCGCAGATCTCGCAGCGGTACTCGCCGCGTGGGGACCGTGCGGAGGTTGATCGCAGCAGTTCTGCCTGCGTGTTTCACTGCGCATTTCGTGCGGCGATGCACGATGATCGTCGTCGCGATGACCACCGCGGGGTTCGCGAGTTGCGCGAGTGTCGACGCGTCGTCGACCCTTGTTGATCGCTCTGCGCATCAACTACTCAACAACGAGCCATTCAGCGATGAACCGCTGAACATCGTTCTCCTTTACGCCGACGATTGGCGCCACGACACGCTCGGCTGCGCGGGGAATCCCGTCGTCAAGACGCCGCGGCTCGACCAACTCGCGCGCGACGGCGTGCGCTTCACGCGCAACGCGGTGACGACGTCGATCTGCGGCGTAAGTCGCGCGACGCTTCTCACCGGTCAGTGGA
>JBJOHQ010000085.1:0-8857 GCA_046047595.1 Planctomycetota bacterium
TCTCCGGGCGTTACGACCTGAAGAGTCGCGGGATTTCTGCGGGGGTTCTTGATGCCAACCTCGGACTCGATCCGACGTCGTTGGAGCGCGTGACGCAAGGTGCAGTGCGCGTTCTTTCTGATGCGGGCCAAGCGGGCGCGACGGCGACTCTGAAACTGCGTGCGCGAGGGGTGGAATATCGCGCGGCTGAATCTCCTCGCGGCTCACTCCGACTTGAACTCGGTGGTGCGTTGGCGCTTGCAGGTGGCCAGACCTCGGCAGTGCTGAATGATCTCGCAGTGGACCTCGCGCTTCCAACCCAAAATGGAACGGGGCCAGACGCGAGTGGAACGCTCCAAACCGCGAATGCTGCAACTTCAAATGGTGTGCTCGCACTGGCGGCGAAGATTGATGGCGCGCAAGTGCGCGTACAGCAGACCTTCACCGCGCTGCCGAAAGACTTCGCGGATCCACTCGGACTTGGTGTCGAGATCGGTTTGACGGGATCCGTCGATGTCGCGGGGATCGATCCAGCGTTTGTGACTCGACTTGTGCCGAGTGCGAAAGACGCCGTGGGCATCTTGGGCGGCGGGCCGCTGCGGCTCAAACTTGAGAATCGACCTGAGTCGTCCTCTGGCGAGGCTAGCGAGGCTCGTGAAGCTGGTGCAGCTTCGCCAGCACTCGTGGTGACGGCTTCGCTTGAGGCACCTGCGCTCAAAACGCGCGGTTCTGCGCGCCTTGCGAAAGACGCCGTTTCCGTTCGAAATCTCGAAGTCGATGGCACGCTCACGCGCGAATCGATTGCATCGCTGCCACTTGGTGATGCTGTGAAGATCGAGCCAGGCGGCACGATTTCTCTGCGCGTTCCTGAACTCGCACTGACGAAGGCGAAGGCCGAAGGAGCGAACGATGCAACGCAATGGGCGCTCAGCGACGCGTTGAAAGCCTCGGTGCGTCTTTCAAACGTTGTCGTGCGTCAGTCGCCCGGGCTCGCGGCGCCGCTCGCGATTGATCAACTTGATGCCGATGTCGCATACGCGCGGCGCGATGAACGTGCGCAAGCAAAGGGCGCGATCGCACTTGGTGATCGTGGAACGCAGGGTGTTCGTGGAACGCAGGGTGTTCGTGGAACGCTGGGTGATCGTGGAACGCTGGGTGCGGTCGCGTTTGATGTCGCGTGGAAGAAGCCCGTCGAAGCCAAACTCTTTGCAGGCATTGAGGGGACGTTCGAAGCGTCGAAGCTTGATATCGCGCGACTCGAACCGACGATCGGCGTGGAGGCTGGAAAGCTCACAGGAATCCTCGGATCAACGGGTGCGATTCGTGTGACGCTCGCAGAACGTACGCAGCCCACCGCGACCGTCGCGGTCGATTTCCCCAAGACCAACGCGGCGCTTGAATTGACGGTGCCGGATTCGGCCGATGGACGGCGCGCCATCGCGACGGGCAGCGTGCGCACCGACATTTCAACCGAGGCATTCGCGCAACTCGCAGGGATGTCGCGCGATGCGAGTCGACGCGTGGTGAACCCCGTCCGTTGCGAACTTGCAATCAATGCACTTTCGATTCCGCTGAGTTCTGACATGGAGCCCGCGCTTGATCGAACGGCACTTGATCTTCGCGGAACAGTCACGCCGATTGCGATTGAAGTCACCGACGAACGTGGCGCGAAAGCACTCGTATCAACGGGCGCGCTCATCGTGGCCGCGAACGCAGCGCAACTTTCGAATGAGTTGGCGATCTCGATCACGACCGCGAAATCAGCAGGCGGTGGTACAACTTCGAGCGCGTCGGTGACCGGACAACCAGATGTTGGCGCGACGACAGGTGTATCGAACGGTTCACTCAATCTCGACGTGAAGTTGCGTGGGCTCGCGCTTCAAAAGCCGGCGAAAGTTGCTGCGGATTCGCAGGCCTCGCCCGCGAGTTCTGCGGCACCACTCGCACTCGACGTGAAGCTCGTCGCGAGCGCGTTCCCTTCCGCAACCATGGACGCCTTTGGAAGTACCGGCGGCGCGCTTGCTCGCTACCTCGGCGACACGCTCGATGCGAATGTTGTGGGCAACGTTGTCCTCGACCAAGCGGGAAGTTCGACTGCGAATGCCCCGAGCAACGCCCCAGCGAATCCCCCAGCGAATCCCTCGGCGAATCCCTCGGCGAATCCCGCTTCGCGTGAAACATCGGGACTTGCAGCCGCGCGTGGAACGCTGCGCGCCTCGCTCAACGCGCGATATGCGAAGGTCGAGATTCCGAACATCACGCTCGCGGAGGGCTTCGCGCGCGTGACACCTGAGAAGGCGATGACAGCGACCTTCGAGATGTCGAAGGATGTGCGTGAGCAACTGCTCTCGCCGATCAATCAAGTCTTCGCCGATGTTTCTTCGGGTGCGCCAGCGCGGTTCACATTGCCGCGGCTCTCGTGGCCGCTCGACGGCGACAAGCGCAAACTCGATGGCGAATTCACGCTCGAAACGGGCGAAGTGAAGTTGGTGAATTCCGGCATGCTCTCGTGGCTACTTTCCGCTGTGCAAGCGGGCCGCACGGACGGCTTCGAGGCCTACATCGAACCGTTGCGCGCGACGATCACGAAGGGGCGCTTGGTTTACCGCGACTTCGCACTGCGAGCGGGGAAGACTACGCAGGGCTCGTCCGGAGATTCGTTGGCGGTGCGATGGAAGAACTCGCTTGTCTTCACAGGCGACATCGATCTTGGATCGACACCAATGCGCGCGATCGCGATCACAACGGGCGTCCCGCTTTCCGACGCAGGCAATTGGTCGAGCGATGCGCGTCGTTTGTTTGAGTCGATCGGCTCGGTGAGTCCCGAACTCCTGAAGAGCCTCGTGGTGGGCGTCAAACTTTCAGGTCCACTCTTCGATGCGCAAGGCAAGCCTGCGAAACTGAAGCAGGATCTCGCGCTACCCGACATTGGCGATGCGATTCGGCAGAATCCAACTGGCGCGATCGAAGCAGTCGGCGGAATCATCGACCTCTTCAAAAAGAAGGACGAGAAGCCGAAAGAGAAGAAGCCGCCAGCGAACGCGCCAACGGCGCCTCCGAAATGACAACTCGCGTGTGGCGCGCGCATCATTCGTATCGAATCACGCGTTGAGGCAACGCCGATGCCGCGCGGGATCAGTGCGCGTTCAGATCTACATGAGACGCGAAGCGGCGTTCGAATCACCTCGATGCATCACGTCGACGCATCACCTCGACGCATCACCTCGACGCATCACCTCGATTGATCAAGTCGATTGATCACATCGGCTTTTCGCCGACGGTCTCGTCGTACACCTGCAGCAACTTCGTCTTGTCGAAGATGAGTTCTTGGCGCGAAAGGCCAGTGACTTCGTAGTGCGGCGTGAGTTCGATCGCGTCGCAGGGGCAAGCTTCTTCGCACATGCCGCAATAGATGCAGCGCAGTTCGTCGATATCAAACTGCTTCGGGTACTTCTCACGATCGTCCCACGGACTTTCGTCGGCGACGATGTGAATGCACTTCGCGGGGCACGCCGTTGCGCACATGAAGCACGCCACGCAGCGCACGCGACCGTCTTCATCCTTGTTGAGGCGGTGAACGCCGCGGAAGTACGGGCGATACTGGCCGCCCTCTTCAACGGGGCGATCGTCGCGCTTCATTTCGGGGTACTGCAACACCCAGATGTTCTTCTTGTTCGAGCCGCCACGGCCGATGTTCTCGAAGCAGTGGCGCAAGGTCGTGCCAAGCCCCTTAAAGATCGAGGGGAGGAACAGTGCTTCGCCGCGGGTGAGGCGGGTTGGGGTCACATCGATGACTTCTTCGTCGCGGATCGCCATGGGGCCGAGATGGTACGGTGGAGGGATGAACGATGAAAGCGGGCGGCCTGCGAGAGTTTCGAACTCGCGCGACGCACAAGCACAATCGAGTGGAGAGTCGACTGAACCGTCACGCGGACGAGAGGGCAATCTGCCCAGCGGCGATCAGGTCGTGTCATCGCGCACCCAATCTGCCGCGCGACAGAAGGCGTTTTTTACCTCCGTGGATGCGTCGCTCCTTGGGCTTGGCTCGCAGATGATGAGTGAGGTGGTGGCGGGGGTGCTGCTTGGCTACGGGCTTGACTATCTCCTCGGCACGAAGAATCGCTGGATCGTCGTCGGTTCGATCGCGGGAATTGCCGTGGCGATGGTGACGGTGTTTCGTTTGGCGCTGAAAAAGCCACCGCCGCGACCAGCGCGGCCCGGATGGCGTCCGAAGACGCCTGCGACGGATGGGACCGCGACCGATCAAAACCTGAGCAAAAACGACGAGAGTCACGCCCAAAGTGGTTTGAGCAGTTCAGACGAAAGCGGCGCGCAGGCGCGAATCGAGCATTCCGAGACGGGCGGACGAAATCACGGAGCGTCAGGCGCAGGAGGACCCAACCATGCAGGCTGAATCAGAAGCACGTCCGCCATCAACGTCCCCAGCCTCCCCGGCCGCCCCAGCGTCTCCCGCGTCCTCAGCCTCCCCGGCCGCCTCTGCGTCCGCTGCGCTTCCCGTCTTCCCACTCGCGAAGCTTCTCGCGGTGCATCTTGCTGTGGGCGCAGGACTTGTGATCCTTTGGGCAGTCGTCCACCAAGGCTGGAATTTCCCTCCACCCATCTACAAAGGGGTGCTTCTCGGGCTTTCGGCCGCCATCGTCGCGCACCTCGCCGGCACGGTGCTCGGCGCGCTGCTCAGTCCAACAAAGGGTGTTGCGAACGCGTATCTCGCTTCGACCTTGGTGCGATTCGTGCTCACACCGCTTTTGGCACTCTCGTTATACTTTCTCCTCCTCGCGGAGGCCCGACCAGTCTTGATCGGGTCACTCGTGGGGTACCTCCTCATCCTCGTCGCGGACATCGTGACGATGATGCAGGCGATGCAGTCGATGCAGTCGACGACGCGTCCCGCGTCTTCAACTGCAGGCACGTCGGTGCGTGAGTAGTCGCGCCGGCAACGCCGAAATGTGATGGATGGCAACACTCGGAGCATTCCGTGCGGTTGTCGAGACTCGCGGTGCGACTTCGTGAAGGTTTTCACGAATCGCAGCCCCGCTTCACGGCGAGGCAATCCGCAGGCGTGTGTCGTGAGCGAGTTGGCCTGTAGGCGCTCGCGTCAGTGTCGTGCCAGTGTCGTGCCCGTGTGAATTTCCTTCATGAGTTCCTTCATGATTCTCAGCAACAGCCTCATCTCGATCATCGATCTCGCGCCGTCGCTTCTCGCGGCTGGCGGAAACCCGATCGAGCACGTCGTCGACAAGGATGTGCACGGTTTCGCGGTTGGCGAATACAAGGTCGCGCTCAGTGCGATCTCGCTTGTCGTCGGCGCGGTGATCGTGTTCATCGTTCTCTCGATGGCGGCCAAGCAGATCGAAACAGGCCCCGCAAGTGCCGGCACCGACCGCTACATCACGAAGGGCCGCATCGCGCAGCTCGTCGAAGTGATGGTGCAGGGACTTCGCGATGGTGTCATCCAGCCACTCCTCGGTAAGGAAACAACGGCGCGGTTTCTTCCGTTCCTCCTCACGATCTTCTTCTTTATTCTCATCTTGAACCTCTTCGGCATGATTCCGTTCATGGACATCCAAGAGTTTGCCTTCACGCTCATGGGTCATCACCATGAAGTGGGCCACGGCGAAACGCCAGTATGGTTCGGCGGCACCGCCACCGCGAGCATCGCGGTCACGGCAGGTCTCGCGACGCTGAGTTTCTTCGCGATTCTCTATCAAGGTTTCCGCGACCTCGGTGTGAAGGGCTTCATCGAGCACATGGCCGGTGGCAAGGACCTTCTCTACGGTCCGCTCATGTTGAAGGCCGTCGTGCCGATCATGCTCGTCGTCGAGATCCTCGGTCTCTTCATCAAGCCCGCCGCGCTTTCGATTCGTCTTTTCGCGAATATGGTCGCGGGTCACACACTGCTGGCAACGCTGCTCGGCTTCGGTGCGCTCGCGTATAGCGCGAAGGGCTGGGGCTTGGCGATTCCGGTGTCTGCAGTGTCGGTTGTCGCGGCCATCGCGATCTCCGTGCTTGAACTCTTCGTTGCCTTCCTTCAGGCGTTCGTCTTCATGTTCCTTACCGCTGTGTTCATTGGCATGATGAGCCACCACGGCGATCACGATCACGACCACGACCATGCGCACGGTCACGACGACCATGCACATGGCCATGGCCACGGTGCGCACGCGCACTGAACAAACCAAATCCGGGCTCGTGGGAGGCCCGGCTGAATGATTCGTCCTTCAACCGGCGCGTCCCACGGCGTCCGAGCAAAGACCAAACCTATTTGGAGCACAGTCAGCAATGAGCAAGTTCTCGAAGATCGTTCCGTTCGCCGCCCTCGCCGCCTTCATCGCCGCTCCGGCCTTCGGCGCGGACGGTGAGACCGCCGCCGCTGCTGGCGCTGGCATGACCAAGGGCCTCGCCGCGATCGGCGCATCGCTCGGCGCCATCGGTGCCGGCATGGGCATCGGCCGCATCGGTGGTTCGGCCGTCGAAGCAACCGCGCGTCAGCCAGAAGCTGCGTCGACCATCCAGACCCAGATGATCCTCACCGCAGCGCTCATCGAAGGCGTCGCGCTCTTCGCGGTCGTCGTCGGTCTCCTCGCTGTTCTCGGTTGATCCGAGTTCGGTGAAAGTTGGAATTCACTCCGGTCGGGGCGGGGAAACTCGCCTCGACCGATTCTCCCGAACCGCGGTGACGTGTTTCGGGATCGCAGTTTGAGATTGCACCAGAGTTCGCTCGAAATCGAGCCCACACTATGACCAACGCGCTCACTCTTCTTCCAGTCACGCTCGCAGCCGAAGGCGGCGCCGTGAATCCTCTCGCGTTCAAGTTGCTCTCGTACGGCACCGCGATCGTGGTCACGCTCGGCCTCTTCGTGTTGCTTTCGAAGCTCGTTTGGCCGCGCATCATCGCGGGCCTCGATGAGCGTTACGCGAAGATCAAGAGCGAAATCGACGCGGCTGAGAAGGCACGCCACGAAGCGCAGTCTGCGCAGAAGAAGTTCGAAGAGAAGCTTCAACAGGCACAAGCCGAAGCGACTGCAACGATCGCGGCTGCGCAAGCGACCGCCCGCAAGGTTGCCGACGAGCTCCGTGCGAAGAACGACGCGGAACTGTCCGAGATGAAGGCTCGCGCGATCGCGGACATCGAGAGCGCGAAGCAATCGGCCGTCAAGGAAATCAACGATCACGCCGTCGCGCTCGCGACGACCATGGCATCGAAGATCCTCCGCCGCGAAGTCGGTGCGGGCGATCAATCGCGCCTCGTCTCCGAGAGCCTCGCTGAACTTTCACGCGCCCGCAACTGAGTTCGTTCACGCCTGACAGAGCGTCACACGATGGCAACCACAAAGAACATCGACGAAATCGCAAGCGTGTACGCGCAGAGCCTCCTCGAGGTCTGCGATCGACAGGGCGGCAACGCCGCTGCCGAGTCGTGCGCCGCTGAACTCCGCGAGTTTGCGGAAATCGTGCGCGCCGACAAGCGCTTCGCGGAATTCTTGAAGACCCCGATCCTCGGCAATGACAAGCGCCGTGCGGCACTTGATCACATCGCGAAGGGTCGCGTCTCTGATCTCGTCTATCGCTTCCTCAGTGTGGTCGCCGCGCACGGTCGCGCTGGTCGCATCGCGGACATCGCCGATGCGTTCGACGCGCTCCTCCAAGAGCGTCTCGGCCGCATCGAAGTCGACATGTTCACGGTTGACGGTCACGCTTCTGATGAAGTGATCGCGACCGTCAAGGCACGCGTGAAGGAAGCGTTCTCGAAGGACGCGGTGCTTCACCAGTACAGCGATCCGCACATGATCGGTGGCGTCAAGCTGCGCATCGGTGACCAACTCATCGATGGCTCGGTTGCGACGCAACTGCGCAACATGCACGAGACGGTCGCAAGCCGCGGCACGAGCCGCATTCGCACGCGCCTCGGCGACTTCCTTTCCTAAATAAGCAATTCGCACAGAACGACACTTCTGTATCCAGAATCAACCAGGCGCCTCGCGCCTGAGATGAGCAACAAGAGACGAACAACACGAGGACCTATCCGTGAAGATCAAGAGCGACGAGATTACGACAGTCATTCGCCAAGAAATCGAGCAGTACTCGGGCAAACTCGAGATCTCCGAAGTCGGCCAAGTCGTCGAAGTCGGTGACGGTATTGCCCGCGTGTACGGCCTCTCGAAGGCGATGGCTGGCGAGCTCATCGAGTTCCAAGGCTCCGCTGGCAAGGTCATGGGTCAGGTGATGAACCTCGAACTCGACACCGTGGGCTGCGTGCTTTACGGCGACGCGACCTCGATTCGCGAAGGCGCGACCGCGCGCGCGACGGGCAACCTCCTCGAAGTGCCTGTTGGTC
This sequence comes from Planctomycetota bacterium, assembly GCA_046047595.1. Classification (GTDB taxonomy): domain Bacteria; phylum Planctomycetota; class Phycisphaerae; order Phycisphaerales; family SM1A02; genus QWPT01. The sequence continues at coordinate 8,336 of JBJOHQ010000085.1, forward strand.
CTGAACTCCTCGGCCGCGTCGTCGACCCGCTCGGCAACGCGATCGACGGTGGCCCCGCGATCAACGCGTCGGGTCGCCAGAAGGTCGACATCGTTGCTCCTGGTATCGCTGCACGTCAGCCCGTCAAGGAACCACTTCAGTTCGGCATCAAGGCTGTTGACTCGATGGTTCCCGTCGGTCGTGGCCAGCGCGAACTCGTGATCGGCGACCGTAAGACCGGCAAGACCGCGGTCTGCCTCGATGCGATCATCAATCAGAAGCAGTACTGGGGCACGCCTGACGCTGTCGTGTGCATCTACGTCGCGGTCGGCCAGAAGGACTCGACCGTCGCCGGCGTCGTCGAGACGCTGAAGAAGAACGGCGCGATGGACTACACCATCGTCGTGAACGCAGGCGCGTCGGCCGCGGCACCGCTCCAGTACATCGCCCCCTACGCGGGCTGCGCGATGGGCGAGTACTTCATGTGGCAGGGCAAGAACGGCGCCACGCCGAAGCATGTCCTCTGCGTCTACGACGACCTCT
>JBJOHQ010000086.1:0-5280 GCA_046047595.1 Planctomycetota bacterium
GCGGTGATTGAGGGAATTCGTGAAGCGCTGAAACGCGCGGGACCACATCCCGCGCCGCGCGCGCAAGAGCTCGCTGAAAGCGAGGAAGCCCGATGAATCCGATCATGACAGACACGAGCGCAGCCGCCTCCGATGCGGCCGTGAATGCGGCTGCGAATGCGGCTACGAGCAACACCGCAACCGTCGACACGTTGCTTGCTGCACTTCCGACCTCAACCCTGATCTACATCGTGCTCTTGATTGCGACGTACGCGCTGCATGCGATCTTCATGCAGTACACGATCGGCGGAGCGCTTTGGACGTTGGGTGCAGCGATTCGCGGCCGCTTCTCCCCCAACGCGAATGCCCCGCGCGACGTGTTGGCGATCGTGGTGCGCGACTGGCTGCCATCGGCGGTCTCGGGTGCGATCACCGCGGGAATCGCGCCACTTCTCTTCGTACAGATCGTCTATCAAAAGAGTTTCTACACCGCGAATCTCTTGCTCTTCAATCGCTGGATGCTGCTGCTTCCTGCGCTGATCGTCGCGATTTACGCGCTCTATGTTGTGAAAGCGCATAAGTTCGCCCGCGGCCGCTTCGTCAAATCGCTCGCCGCCGCAGTTGCAACCGCGCTCATCGCATACACCGGCCTCGCGTTTGTCGAGAACCACCTGCTCTCGCTTCAGCCGGCAGCATGGCCCGCGATTTACGGCGGCACGGCACACGGGCCGAGTGTCGAACAGATCGCGCTTCGCTTTGGAATGTGGCTGTTTGCGGCACTCCCGACATTTGCCATGCTCGCCGCGTGGCAACTGCGGCTTCGTGCAGGCGACGCCACCGACAGCGATCGCACTGAAGCCGCGCGTCCACTCGCGATCTTCGCGATTCTCTCGACATGTGTTGCCATGGCAATCGCCTTCGTCGCGTGGCACGTTGCGCACGGCGAAAGCAACGTGCTCGCATCACGCATCGGATTCGGCGCATTCATCGCGCTCTTTGTGGCACAAACGCTCGCGATCCCCTGCTGGCTCACCGTTGCGGCACGCCGATCACTCAACGGAGCGTCGCTTTGGTTGCTGTTTGGATGCAGCCTCGCTTCGATCTTCGCAGTGTCCATCTTGCGTGAAGCCCATCGCTTGGCCCTGCTCGCTGGGACGAACGCTGCGCCACGCGAACCTGCGCCTGTCGGCGGACTCGCGATCTTCCTCATCTTCACGTTGCTCGGTGTCGGCACCATCGTGTGGATTACGCGCACGGTTGCTCGATCGCTCACAGCGCGTACCGCGTAGTTTCGCGCGGGTTATCACCGTACAACTCGACGCTCGATCGCACGACGCGACGGGCGTCTATCAACGTGTCAACGCTCGGCAAACGAGTTTCCTTTTCCCGCGCCGAATCGGTGTTACGCTCATCCCATGTCACCATTGATGCACGCGTTCGCCCTTCACGCGCTCTTCTGCGGAACACCCACAACGCCTGCCACGACGCCTCCCGCCACGCCTCCTACTGCGCTTTCCGCAGCCCGCGCCGCAGTTGCGGTTGAAAACTCGCGAAGTGTGATGTGGGTTGAACTCGCGCCGAAGGCTCTTCCGAAGCGCGCTCTTCGAGCAAGCGATACGCCGCTCACGGAACGCGCCCTCGCGCGCCGCGCACAGTTCCGCACCGATGGACAACTCATCGACGCCCGCGACATCCCTATCGCCGCGGTACGCATCGATGCGATTCGCGCGACTGGCGTACGCGTGCGCGCCGAAAGTCGTTGGCTCAACGCGGTCAGCGTCGAAGGCACGCGCGAACAGCTCGACAAGATCGCAGCGCTCTCCTTTGTGCGCTCCATTCGACCACTGCATCCATCGCAACGCGTTGCGCCCGTCGATGTCGTCGACGAAGAACACTTCCCAGAGGGCAATGTCGCCGCGATCAACTACGGCTTCATGAATGATCAACTCACGCAGATCACCGTGCCCTCGCTGCATATGCGCGGATTCCACGGCGAAGGCATGGTCATTGGCGTCCTCGACACGGGCTTTCATCGCGTGCACGAAGCGTTTCACTCGGTCGAACATCCGCTTGATGTGATCGCGGAGTGGGACTTTGTTTCGAACGACGCGAACACCGGAATCGACGCAGGCGATCACAGCGAACAACACAAGCACGGCACGTGGATTCTCGGCACGATGGCGGCCTACTTGCCAGGCACTGCGGTCGGAAGTGCGTACGCGGCGCAATTCATCCTCGCGAAGACCGAGGATTACGCGAACGAAGTCCCGATTGAAGAGGACTACTACGTCGCGGGCCTCGAGTTCATCGAAGCCAACGGCGCTGATCTCGCGACGAGTTCGCTTGGATACATCGACTGGTACACACCCGAAGATCTCGACGGTGTGACCGCCATCACCACGCAAGCAGTCAACATCGCGACCGCAAACGGACTCGTCTGTCTCACGGCCGCAGGCAATGCGGGCCACGACACCGATCCCACCACGAATCGCATCATCGCGCCCGCGGATGCGTTTGATGTCATCACATGCGGTGCAGCGAATGCGAGTGGCGCCATCGCCGGATTTAGTTCCGATGGCCCGACGGCCGACGGCCGCGTGAAACCCGAAGTTCTCGCGCGCGGCGTGAGCGTGGTTTCAGTGCATTCGACAAACGCGACGGGCTTACAGTCGGTGAGCGGCACAAGCCTTTCGACGCCGCTCATCGCCGGCGCAACCGCGCTCCTTCTGCAAGCGCGCGGCGATCTCTCGGTCGCAGGCGTGCGCGATGCACTCATCTCGACCGCCTCGCGCAGTGTCGCGGGAATGGGCGCAGACCCGCTCTTCATCGAGGGTTTTGGCATCATTTCGACGCGCGCCGCTGCCATGAAAGACCGCGCCGCCGAGGACATCAACCTCGACGGCGCGATCAATGCTGCTGATCTTTCGCTCTTGCTTGCGTCGTGGGGCCCATGCGCCGAACCAGATCCAGCGACCAACAGTTGCGTCGCCGACTTCGATGGCGACGGACTCATCGGCGCCTCCGATCTTGCCCGCATCCTCGACGCATGGGGTAAGTGAACGCCGCATGCCGTCGTTGTGCGCGCCCAACTCCTTCGTGGCGCATGCACCGGACGGCATATGCACTTGCCGGCATATTCACTTCACGGCATATTTACTTCACGGCATATTCGAGCGTCACCACCACGCGCGCGGTCTTGTCGATCGCTGATGTGTTGTATTCGCCGTAATCGCTCGAATCGGTCGAGCCGCGTGCGACGATTTGATAGACGCCTTGTGAAGCACTCACAAGACCGCCCACCGTACTGCCCGAGCCACGCGCGAGAACTTGCGCGCGTTCGTAGGCGTTCGCGGTCGCTTTCTCGAGCAACTCGAGCTTCGTCTTCTCAAGCGTGCTCACCGTGTAGGTCGGCGCATTGCTCTCAACTTCGACGCCTTGCTTGATGAGCGCCGTCGCGCCGTTCGAAATCTCACGCACCACTTGCACGTTTGAGGATGAGAATCCCAGTTGCTGTCGCAACGCGAATCGTTCGACTTCGTTCGTTGGGTTCCCCTTCTCGTCGCGCTTCATTTCACGCGAAATGTCGACGCTTGCGATGGTGACGGAGTCGGCGGGAATACCCTTCGAAACGACATACGCCTTGAGTGCCTCGGTTGCCTGCGCAAGTTCGTCGTACGCCGCCGGGAGCGTCGCCGCGCGCGCTCGGACCGTGCCCCACCAGACCGCACGATCACTCGTAATGTCGAGTTCCGCGAGGCCTTTGACGCGAATCACGTTGTCCTGCTTCATCGTGCGAACCGCACGACCGACCTGATCGCTCGCGCCGAGCACTGCAAATGCAAGTGTCGCGCCAAGCAGAAAAATCCCCGCACCTGGCGTTGCGATCCATCGACCCACCCGCGAAACCAATCCCAAACGTTGCTCCGACATGACGCCTCCCTGCGCCGCCGACAGCGCGGACCACGCGTGAAACAGGAGTGCATGCGCGACCATGCGCGTGCAGTGCTCCGATTTCGATTCTCTATCAGCGAGGCTGCGAGGGTAGAGCCGCCGGAAAAGAGTTCAAGGGGTCGCGGGGGCTGAAGTTGAATTTCCCGCACGCGGTGCGTCGACTTGGTACTGCGTGCGGAGCGCCTCGAGTTGCTGCGTCATCGCTCGCAGGGTCTCCGCATGCTTTGGGTCGCCCGCGAGGCTTCGCAGTTCGTCGGGATCGGCCGCGAGGTCGTAGAGTTCGAGGGTTCGCTCGCCAGTCGCCGGATCTACAAGATCGAGGAATCGAATCAGTTTCCAGCGATCGGTGGCTACACCCTCATGCCGCGGCACCGTGTGCGACCCCTTCGACTCCTCGAAGCGGTAGTACACAGCCTCGCGGAAGGGTTTGTCGGTCGCCCCGCCCGCCGCGAGGAGTGGCACGAGGCTCTTCCCCTGCATGTCGGCGGGAACGGCCACGCCTGCCGCCGCGAGGAACGTGGGCGCGAAATCAAGGTTCTGCACCAACGCGTCCGACGTTGACCCCGCCGGAATCTGGCCTGGCCAACGCACAACGAGCGGCATGCGGAAACTCTCCTCGTACATCCAACGCTTGTCGAACCAACCGTGCTCGCCGAGGAACCAACCTTGATCGCTCGTGTAGACGACGATCGTGTTGTCCGCGATGCCGAGTCGGTCGAGTTCTTCAAGGATGCCGCCAACCGAGTCATCCACACCTTGCGCGGTGCGCAAGTAGTCCTTCGCGTATCGCTGGAATCGCCATTCCGCGAGCGACTTCGGCTTCATGCGCGAGTAACGCTCGATGAGCTTTCGATTCTCATCGCGATATGTCTCCACCATCGCCCGTTGGATTTCGCCTGGAATTCGCTCGATTTCGCGCTGCATCCACGAATCGAGTCCGTCGAGTTTGCGATCGGGAAAGAGTTCGCGTGCGGGAACCTTGAGGTCGTACTCCCACGCGAGATCGCGATCGACTTGCATCGTCTGCATCGAACTTGCGCGGCTGCGACCTTCGTAGCGATCGAAAAACGTCGCAGGCAGCGGGATCTCATCATCCTTGAAGAGATTCAAGTGTCGCGCGGCAGGCATCCAGTTGCGATGTGGCGCCTTGTGATGAACGAGCATCGCAAACGGCTTGCCTTCCTTCGCTGCCGGCGCGAGCGCACGCAATCGTTCGAGCGCGTTCGCGTGAATGATGTCGGTTGCGTGACCTTCGCGCTTCGTGCGCGTGCCATCAACGACGAACGTCGGATTCCAGTAGTCACCCTGTCCGACCAGGACATCCCAGTGATCGAAGCCCGTCGGATCGCT
>JBJOHQ010000087.1:0-5890 GCA_046047595.1 Planctomycetota bacterium
TGGCTCTGACCAGCGGCCTCCTGCGTGGTGCGGGAAATCTCCGCGATTCCAGCGTCGAGTTGCGTGATTCCCGAGAGTTGTTCACTCTGCGCTTGCGCGATCGTGTCGACGGCGCGTGCGACTTCCGAGGAGATCGCGACGATTTGTTCGAGTGCGCCGCGCACCTCGTGTGAGTAGTTGACGCCGCGCGCAACGCGGTCGCTTGCACTCGAGACGAGTTCGGTGGTTTTCCGAGCCGCTTCGCCTGAGCGCGTCGCGAGTGCGCGGACTTCCTGCGCAACGACTGCAAAGCCGCGGCCTGCTTCGCCTGCGCGCGCGGCTTCAACCGCCGCGTTGAGTGCGAGCAAATTCGTTTGAAACGCGATTTCATCGATCACGCGCACGATTTGACCGATTTCGCGCGCGGCGTGATCGATCTCGCCCATCGAGTGCTCAAGCCCGTCGACTGCAGATTTCGCCGTCGCTGCGTCCTTTGCGCCGCGCGTGGTGCGTTCGCGCGCAGCCGATGATTCCTCGCTCGTTCGCGCGGTTTGCTCGCGCAACTCGGTGATGGCTGCGGACATCTCTTCGATGCTCGCAGCTTGTCCGCTCGCAACACTGGCGAGTGATTCGCTGGCGCTCGCAAGCGTCGTCGCTTCACCCGCGAGTTCATCGGCGCTGTTTCGCACGCTTGAAATCGAGTTCGAGAGTGAGTGGCCAAGCGCATTCACCGCCGTCGCGATCGCGCCGAACTCATCACGACCGCGATCGTCGATGCGCATCGTGAGATCACCCGCGGCGAGTGCTTCAATCGAGCGAACCGTGGAACTTGCTCGGCGACCGATCGAGCGCGCCAACGGAACCGCTGCGCAGGTCACCAACGCGACTGCGGTCAACGCAACGCCAGCAATCCACCAAGTTAGAGTTGAAACTGGCGCGAGAACTTCCGCGCGGGCGATCGATCCGACAATTGCCCATTTCTTGCCGAGAAAATCGAAAGGCGCGTAGGCGACAATCGACGGAACTCCGGCGACATCGCGCTCGAGGAATCCACTCTCACCACGCGTCGCGGCAGCGGTGAGATCGCCGTACTCGCTTGCGGTTCCTGCGGTTGAAGTCTTCGCGAGGCGCAGATTCGTGCGATACGCACCATCTTCGCCGACGAGGGCAACTTCGCCGGTTGCGCCAAGTCCAGCGGCGATACCGCACATCGCGTCGAGTCGTTGAATTGGCACTTGAACGGCGATGGCGCCGACGACGTGTGGTGTCACACTGCCGTCGTCGCTCTTCGTACGTTCGACGAGTGGGGCGGCGATGAAGCCGGCCGCTGCGCCGTAACTCGGCGCATAGGCCGCGAAATCACAGGCATTTGCTTGCGCTGCGTCGGGATTCGATGCGATGGTCGCTCGCGCGAGGTTCGCCAGCGTGGTGTTCGCGATGAAGCCTTGAGTCGTCGATTGAGCGAAGTCCGTTTCCTTAAAGACCGAGTAGACGAGCCGTCCATCCTGATCGAAGAGGAAGATGTCGTAGTACCCAAACGCTTCGAGCAGCGCGCGCAGTCGCGGGTGATGCTCGAGGTGCGCACGGTCGTAGGAGAGTGCGACGTTGGCAGCATCCAGGAGATGCTTCGAGCCCACGGGATTCGTATTGCGTGCGATGTAGAGATCTTGCAAAACGCGTGCGTTCGGATCCGCAGGAATCAGCGCGCTCGCGCCGTGCCACGACAACCCGCCGTCGCGAAAGCGTGTCGCCAGTTCGCGCTCGTGATGCTCAGAAATACGGTCCGCGGCACCCTCAGGTTGGAGGCCCGCGCTGGTTGCTTCGGCTGCTGCGGTTGTGAAACCTGCCTCGAAAGCATGAAGTGCTGAGAGTGTCGATGGCTCCGCAGCGATCGTTTGCACGTGAGAGCGCATCGTCGCGAGATAATCCTCGAGGCTCTCCGCACGCGCGGCAAGCGTCGCTTCGAAAGACGCGCGACGTTCTTCGAGAAGTGCGTGTTCTGCAAGCGAGGTCGACGCAACGCCGATCGCGAGGCTTGATGCAACCACTGCGGCAACACTTCCGAGGAACGTTCTTGGACCGAGTCCATGCCACCATCGTCGTGTGGGTTGTGACTTGTTTTCCCGAGCTTCCGAAGTGCTCTTCGGCGGTGTAGAAGGAGCGGAAGTGGGATTTGAGGGTCGGTTGGCCGTTGACATGTTTGTGCGCATAAGGACTCCGGTCTGCGCGCCAACCATCGGCAGGCGCTCTCCACGGCTCGCTTCATGAAGCCATGTTCCGCTTCGATTGGGGTAGACGCCCGACGGGCGAACGTGCGAGGGAGAGTCGGCGCAACGGGGGCCAAAAAGACGCGTGGCCGAGTGTTGCCACCCGGCCACGCGCGCTCGAATGCGCCGCACATCCCCCAGCGGAGCCCGATGTTCAGGCTCCTCGCGCATTCGAAGCGACCTCAACCCCCGAGTTGTTCTTCCTCAGCGCTGCGTCGCGTTCGCTGCCCACAGCTTCTCGAACGCATGCGTTGGAACGACGCGGCGTTCAATCGACATGTCCTTCGTCTCCTTCCATCAGTTCAGTCGGAAGGAAACTGCGGAGACGACGCGATATTCGCGGGCCACGCGACGCGGCGTCGTGCGTCGTGCCGAGCAGAATGTGCAGCGGCGTGTCCTCGTTGCCCACGATCATCGAACTCTCGATGAACGGATGGTTCAGGATGAGCGACCGACCAGAGCCAATACTTTTGCGTTCATCCCAATCGCCGGCGAGCGCATCCCGAAGAATCGTTCGCGCAGTTTGTTCGACAGGGAACGTCGCTTCCCTCGAGGTTCTGCGCGATTGCGCCGCATCTTGGCGATGGAGGACATCCCACGACAGGAGAGCCGCATCGCGCAAGTCGCCGTAGAGAGAGGCGAACCAATCGGGATTGGCGAAAATGTCGCCGGAAACGAAGTTGCCGTGGAAGAAGAGCAAAAGGCCGCATGCGCCCTTCGCCGCGATATCCGCTTGGTGCATGGATTCGGCTCGCACGACGTGTGGAGGAATCGTTGGCCGACGCAGCGATTGCAATTGCTCTTTGCGAAGCGCGCTCGAGCGCTGCTCCACCTCCAGCAGAGATGCACGCAGCTCATCGAATCGTGCAGGATTCTCTGGAGAGACGTCTTGCAGCGCGCGAAGGAGCCCGCGGCGTTGCTCCTCAAGTACCGCGAGCGTTCGATCAAGTTCGGCGAGTCGTTCGATGCGAGAGCGATCGGGCGCTTGGGTGTGCGACGACTCTCGCGCGACGCGAGCATGGGTAATGGACTCGAGGAGGTCATTGCTCGCGCTGTCCGCGCGCACTGCATTCTGCATCACACTGATCTCGTCCCACACCGCGGATTGATCGGCGATTGCGGCACCACCGACGCGCCGCCGAGCGTGCACCGATCGCATTTTTGCGCTCCGAACACTCGGTGGTTCGAAGCCGCCGTGAGAGAAGTTTTTCGAGAAGTCGTGGCTTCCGGCATCGCTCCAGCGACCTTGCTCGACACACGTCACGGGAATCTCAACCGACGAGTTTGCTCCGATGAGGATGTCGGCGTTGATGCCGCGGTTTTGTTTGCCGCCGCGGACGATCTGTCCGGCGAGGAGGAGATAGTCGAAGGACGTCGGATTGCGCGCGACGAGCTTCGGCACCGACCCGCTGCTCGAGGTCTCCTCGATCAGCAGGTGGCCAGGCTTTCCGAACGTGGGGTCAGCCGCGCCCGGGTCGGTCGAGCGGCCGTTCTTCTGGTGGGTGAAGAGGCGAACGGATTGCGCGCTCGGCGGGCACGCGGCGGTGTGGACGAACACGAAGTCCAAGCCGGCAGCAAGCGAGATGGCGCGAGTGCGGGCGTGGGTGCCGGTGGGAGCCGTGGATGGGGCGTCCGTGCCCGGGCCGTTCTTATCAAATGAGAGAAAATCTACAGCGAAGCGATGTGCGACCGTCGTCATGCCTGATTCCTTTCCCGCCATGGGGCGGAGCTTTGTGATGACCCTCGCGGTTCGCAGGCTGGGGGTGCGTGCGACCGCCGTCCAAGCCACACGGCTTGGAAGCATCCGTTCAACCGACTCGAGCTTCTCAAACCACTGCGCCTGACGACCGTTTCAGCGGTACTCTGAAGCGCGCAGTTCGGGGAGAAATTTGCCGAATATTGCGATATCTGGCTCGATTACTATGTGATTCACACGGTAAATCACGCGATACATCCGTGAGACATGCGCGACACATAAGCGACACATGCGTGCCTCGCATCACCTTCCAGACCAAACCATCTCACTCAAAACCGATCTGAATCAATCTACGTCGACGGGTCCGCCAAATGCTGCGATTCCGGCGACGGCCCAGTAACGGAGCGTTCAGTCTTACTCCGCCTGGGACCTCGTTGAACGCCGTGGAGATGGGTCGGGAAGTGACTCACCGCCTGAGCGCCACCGAGAAGACGCCACTTTATTCATCAAAGAGAAGAAGTCAAGTGCTTCGAGTGGAATCTGAGAAAAAGGGGGTTAGGCTTCCAAACTCACCCGCGTTGCGCGTCGCAATCGCGATACTCGGCCTTCGCGGGAGGTGCGACGAGGCTTTCGGCTCCCGCTCCGTCCGTCCCACCGCGTACAGCCTTCTCGTTTGCTCCGCCGCGCCACTCTGCCAACTCGATTCTTTCAACTCGGCTCATTCAACTCGATCGTTTCAGCTCGGTGCTTTCAATTCGGTCCTTTCAGCTCGATCCTTTCTATTCGATGGGCATACCCACCTCTCAACTTCATGCGGCGTTGGTCGTCTTTCTGCTGACGCCAGAGGGCGACATCGTCACGGTCGGCGGTGTGAGGATTCGCGTGCAGGACTTGATGCTGCATTCGGGTCTTGCGGGGCGCGGAGAGCGTGGAGGCGATCGTGATGCGATCGAGCGCGCGGTGCCCGACTCCGAACCAGAGTTCGCGCGGGTGATTCGCCGTGCGACGCTCGCTGAACTTCCGGAGGGCACGAGTGTCACGAGCATTCGCGCGCTTGTTCCGCGCATGTTCAGTCTTGACCGTGTGGTGATTCCGCTGTGGGCGACGGGATCTGTTCCGCGGCACACACTTGAAACGCTCCTCGCACATACCCGGCCGAACGCGGGTGCGTTGGAGCGATTGTCGAGGGAACTTCGCGATCCGAGTTTGGTTGCGGAGGCGAACCGCGCGTTTCGGCAGGCACTCGCCGCGGATCCGATGGTCCATCAACTCGTCGGCGACGCAACGCGCTTGCGAGCGCTTTCTGCAGAGGTGATCGAGCGTGCGTCGCGTCCACTCGAGCGCCCGTTGATTGCCTCGATGCTCCCCGAACTCTTCACGATCGATCAACTGCGTTTCGCGGTCTCGCAGATTGCGGTGGCGGCGGGTCGAGAGGTTGAGAGTTCAAGCAATTTTCGTCGACGCCTCTCGGATCTCATGGAGTTCGGAGTTCTTGTGGATGCGGGTGAATAACACGAAGTTGAACCACGAGGGCGCCCGCCGCGCCTCTATCGATTTGAGCTGGCGCGCTGGGCGGGTTGGCTTGCGCAGAAGGCAGTCGGCGACGTTGCCGAAGTCCGCGCAGACCTTGTGCAGCGATCGCCCCGTCGAACGCGCGACGAGTCGGATGCCGCCAAGCGTTTGAGCGCATCGAAATCGGATTTGGCGCATTCGACGGGCGAACGTACGCGCGAAGAACTCATTCGCGCACGGCTGCTCAATCGCTCTCAAACGAGTCACGCGCGGCGCTCCCTCCGCCCGTCGAGCGAGAATCTTGGTGAGTTCGCCGCGGAGGGGATGAGTGCAGCGCTCTCTCCATTGGTGGAGAGAGGTGCCGCGGATCTTGCCGCGCACTCGCTCGATCGTTCGCTTCTTCATTCGATCGATCCGTCGCTCGCGGCCGCGTCTG
>JBJOHQ010000088.1:0-2659 GCA_046047595.1 Planctomycetota bacterium
AACGTGCGCACGCTGCAGTGCTCCGAGTACGCACAGCGAACGCCTCATCGCGGCGACCGAACGCATCGTCGTCGGTGGCACCGGCGAGTTTCTCGCGACGTGTGCGGCGTGCTTCCGACCATCACGTCGAGAGTTCGATCAGCAATAAAAGCACAACGATCGCGGGAAGTCCGCGGTCGTTGTGGCGAATGGTTTCATGCGCAGAAGGAGGCGGAACCGCGTCGAAACGAGCGCGCGCGAGGCGGTTCGAGCAACTCGCGTCACTCAGCGGCGCCGCCGCGATCCCACACAACCCGCAAGCCCGAGCAGCGCGAGCGCGCCCGGAGCTGGGACGAACGCACCTTCAATTTGAATGGCTGTGAGTCCTGAGTTTGAGTCCCAACCGCCCGCAGCACCGATCGTGATTCGACCGTTCGCATCAGCCGCGATGTTCTCGTAACGCAGGTAGTCGCGCCCTTCAAGCATGCTTGATGAGGCGGTGGCGTAGGTCGCCGTTCGAACGACGCCATTCACCGAGTAACTCGGTGAGTTTTGCACCGCGTAACCTTGGTAGAGAACGACGGTGTAGAGCTGGCCCGCACCGAGTCCATCGAAATGGAATCGCAGCGTCGATTGCGAAACGAGACGATCGAAGATCCCATTCCAGGGGCTATTTGAACCCGAGCCCCCAGGCCGCCACGTGCCGACGGTCCCCATCGCGTTATGGTCGCCGACGGTTCCGTTCGCAGCACCGACCGTGAACGAGGTCCCAGCGATCGTTGCACCAGTCGAGTCCTTCAGGCCGGAAAGCGCCATCATCGCATTGCCCTGCCAGCCTTGGCCCGCGATCGAGGAATTCCAAGTTTGACCCGCGCTTCCGAGGACTCCTGCCCCCGTGTACGCCGCGGTCGAGGAGTTTTGAACAAAGTCAACGTTGACGAGTGCTGCAATTGCGTTTGGCGCGATCGCGCCGGAAACAAACGTACATCCCAAGAGTATTTGTGCACAGTTCATGCATGCATGCCTTTCGAAACAGCTCTGAAAGTTGACGCTGCCCCCCGCGCCGGCGAAAACCGTGCGGATGGAGCGGGCGATGGTGCTCCGACCTCAGAAACGTAAGTCCGCTCCGCAGCCTGTCATCGTGGAGTGAAAATCGGTGGCTTCACGGCTCTCTGTCGCACTTGTATGCGACAGAACAGTTTCGAAACTCGCCTAACATCGCAGTTATGAAACCTGCACGTGGAACCGGTCGCTCCCAGAAAAACGGTCGTTCGAAAGACCCCTCGAGAGCGCTCTCGAAAGCGCCGCTCTCCATCGCAACGGCTGGCATCTTGGAGGCGGTTTCGCATCCGATCAATCTGCAAGTGTGGGAGTCTATCCGTCGCTTTCGACGCGCGGTCAGCGCTTCCGAAGTACACGTGAGTTCGCGCGTTCCGCTCGCGCAGGTACAGGCCGCGATCGACGCGCTCCATCGAGCGCGATTGGTGGAACTTGTGCCGGCAACCCGCGAAAACCGCACGATTCGATGGAAGACCACGCACGAGCAGTTGCTCATCACATACCGCCGCGACATCATCGAAGAGGAACTGTTGCAACAGAACATGCAGCAGCTTTTCGATCAAACCCATCGCGATCTGCGCGCGAAAGTCAAACCTCGCGCCGCGCGAACGCGCGGTGACTTTCACTGGAATTCCATCGACGCCGCGCAACTCACCGTGCCCGAAGTGAACGAGGTCTACGAACTCCTCCAGAGGGTCATCACGGTGGTCCGCCGCGCCAAAGAGCGCGTTGCGGGCCTCGGCCCCGAGGCGCAAGTCGATTCGAACTACATGCTCTCGATCGATGTCGAGCCGCTGGTCGAAGGTGTCCTCCCACTGCCAACTATGCAGTGCATCGGAAGCACCGCCGAAACCGCGCCAGCTCTGTCGCAGGAAACTGATGCCGAGGCGGCACTCACCGCGCGTGAACGCGACGTCGCGCTGCGACTCGCCGCCGGAGCCTCACGAACCGATGTCTCGCGAGAACTTGGCATCTCACCTCACACGGTGACCGAGTTCACTCGGCGGATCTATCGGAAACTTGGCGTCAACAACCGGGCTCGGTTGGCGGCGAAACTCGCGAGTGGCACGTAAACGCTGCGACGCGACGAGGCCGCGAGTCACCGCGAGTCGCCGCGAGTCGCCGCGAGTCGCCGCGAGTTTTTGTGAGATCACGCGCGGCGATGCGCTCCCATGCACTCCGTTGACTCGTCGTTCCGACTTCACCCGTTGCGCACGATCCAGTGTGCTTGCTTGCGGTAGTTCGCCGCTGAACGTTGATACGTCGGCTCCGCGACATTTTCGAAGAAGTGCTCGAGATACTCGATCGGCCAGGGTCGATCGCCCGCGCGCTCGCGCTCGACTGCACGCGACCAACGAACCTCACGTGGAGCGTCAACAAAGATCGCCCAATCCACGTGTAACCGCGGGAGGTGATGGAGGGCGTGAAGCCCTTCGACAATCACAACATCCGCTGGGCCAACGTCGACTTCACCAGTGCGTGCGTGCGTTTCGAAACTCCACTGTGGAATACGCGTCCGACGACCGGCGCGAAGTTCGCTCAAATCATGGGCGAGACGAATGAGGTCGGAGGATTCGGGGAGATCACGAAGATGTTCTGGTGTCCGGTCGTAATCGGGCAG
>JBJOHQ010000089.1:0-3255 GCA_046047595.1 Planctomycetota bacterium
CCCGCCAGTCGCGAGCGCTCAGTCACGACACATCTCGGCCCCCGAGGATTCACTCCGAGGGGAGCCGAAGAAAGCGAGCGAGAGCGGGCCCCTGAAGCGGAGCTTCAGCAGCCCGCCAGTCGCGAGCGCTCAAACTCAGAACGTCGCCGTCTTCGGCGCGCGTGGGAACGGAATCACGTCGCGGATGTTCGCCATGCCCGTGGCGTAAATGATCGCGCGTTCGAAGCCGAGTCCGAAGCCCGCGTGTGGCACGGTGCCGTAGCGGCGGAGGTCGCGATACCACCAATAGTCGGCCTTGTGGAGGCCCATTTCATCCATCCGCTTGTCGAGCAATTCCAATCGCTCTTCGCGCTGCGAACCGCCGACGATTTCACCGATACCCGGCGCGAGAATGTCCATCGCGGCAACGGTCTTTCCGTCGTCGTTCTGGCGCATGTAGAACGCCTTGATGTCCTTCGGGTAATTCATCACGGCGACAGGTCGACCGATGTACGTCTCGGTGAGCCAACGCTCGTGTTCACTCTGCATGTCGATGCCCCACTTGACGGGGTACTCGAACTTCACGCCCTTCTTCACAGCGTCTTCGAGTGCGGCAATCGCATCGGTGTAATCGAGTTTCGCAAAGTCGGCCTCGACAAACTTCTCGAGCCGCTCGATGCAGCCCTTGTCGATGCGTTCGGCGAAGAACTTCATGTCGTCCATGCGCTCAGCAAGCAGCGCGCGGAACATGTACTTGAGCAGGTCTTCTGCGAGTTTCGCGTCGACGTGGAGATCAGCGAATGCGATCTCAGGCTCAATCATCCAGAACTCCGCGAGGTGCCGCGACGTGTTCGAATTCTCAGCGCGGAACGTCGGCCCGAAGGTGTAGACCTTCGAAAGCGCCATGCACCACGTTTCGACGTTGAGTTGCCCCGACACGGTGAGATTCGTTTCGCGGCCGAAGAAGTCTTGCGAGTAATCGATCTTTCCGTCGGGCGTCTTCGGCACGTTCATCATGTCGAGCGTCGACACGCGGAACATCTGACCCGCGCCTTCGCAGTCGCTGCCCGTGATGATCGGCGTGTGCACCCAAAGGAAACCTTGCTCGTGGAAGAAGCGATGCACCGCCATCGCAAGACAGTGGCGCACGCGGCCGACGGCGCCGAAGGTGTTCGTGCGCGCGCGGAGGTGCGCAACCTCGCGCAGGTATTCGAACGAGTGCTGCTTCGGCGAGATCGGGTAGGTGTCAGGGTCATCGACGAGGCCGTAGACCTTGATCGACTCGGCTTGGATCTCAACCGACTGACCCTTGCCTTGGCTCGCGACGACGGTGCCGGTCACTTCGACCGAGCATCCCGCGGTCAACTTCAACACTTCCGACTCGTAGTTCGTGACGGTGTTCGGCACGACCGCTTGCACGGTGTCGAAGCAGGAGCCGTCGGTGATCGCTACGAAGGAGATGCCTGCCTTCGAGTCGCGGCGGGTGCGGACCCAACCTTGGACCGTCGCGGTCTTTCCGAGGTGCGATTCGTGGTTCTTGAAGAGGTCTGCGATGCGAACGGCCATGGTGGGATCCGAAAAAGGTGACAAGAGAGAGGAACGGGCAAGATAGGTCGGCCAACAGCGGCCCACCTCGTCCGAAATGCCTCCGAAATTCGAGCGGATGGGTGGCAGGTCGAGCGGGGCGCGCCGTCACAGCCTGTCCACGCGCGTGTCTTCGCGCAGCCTGCCCGCAGCCTTCCCGCAGCCTCTCCGCGGCCTCTCATGCCCACTTCATGTGCCAATTCGGCAGACAAAGCGGGTCCGAACGCCCGTCGTGACTCTCGAACGGGCGAGCGGCGGGCGCGACTCGGGCATGGGTTTCCGGCAGCAGAGGGTGTTGAACGAGCAACGTGGCGCGCGATGGCCGATCGAGCGCATACTTCCTAAATCAAACGGAGATAGAGACTTACGATTGACTTCGCGCTTCGCCACGCCGGGCGAGCGCCTCCCGCCAAGTTGTTCCCGCTGCGTCCGACAGCCCCGCGGGCGGTTGGTCCTCGCGAAACCTACGGCGCACATCGTGGCACACCCGTTGCATGGCGCGGCACCCCTCATGGTGCTCCGCCTCCACAGCCCCGATGTCGACCAAGCCGCCGCAAGCGGCGTCGATCCGTCGCGTCGGCTGAACCTGCTGCTGACCTACGGCGGGTGGCGCGAGAACGCCTTCGCGGACCAGATTCCCCTGATTCTGAATCGGTTCGGCATCCGCTGCTACCGCGCCGAAAGCGGCGATGAGGCGAGCGACGTCATCCGCAGCGAGCGTGTGCACATCGCGGTGATCGACCTCTCGATCCCGATGCACCCGACACGCAGCCAACCAACGGGAACGCGCGCCGTGCCTGCGGGACCGCGTGTCCTCCAACTGCTTCGCCGACTCGAACAGCCGCCGCCGACCATCGTCGTGCGCCCGCGGCAGGTCGACCCGGCCGAATCGACCCGCATGCTCGCCGATGCACTCCGCGACGGCGCGTTCACGGTGCTCGACGACCCTGTTCCCATCGAGTTGATGCTGCAGGCGCTCGAGCGCGTCGTGCGGCGTCATTACCGCGACCACTGGCCAGCGGCGTGACCGCGGCCCGCACGAATCAAGTCAAGTCACGCGGCCGAAGTCGGAGTCGGTCGCAGGTGAGAGTTCCAAAGAGAAGCAAGTTCCATCGAAGGAGAAACACATGAAATTCCGTCCACTCGGCGACAAGATCCTCGTGAAGCGCGACGAAGCCGCAACCAAGACCGAAAGCGGCATCTTCCTTCCCGAGTCGAGCAAGGAGAAGCCGAAGCAAGGCAAGATCGTCGCCCTCGGCGATGGTCATCGCAGCAAGGACAACGGCAAGGTCACGCCGTTCACCGTGAAGAAGGGCGACAGCGTCATCTTCTCGTCCTACGCGGGCACCGAAATCAAGATCGACGGCGAGTCGCTCCTCATCATGACTGAGGAAGACATCCTCGGCGTGATCGAGTGATCGCGCGCCGCTTCGTTTGCGCGCGATGCCCATGAGATGCCACTGAGACTCCCAAGAGACTCTTATGAGTATGACCCACGACACCCTTCGCCTCGCGTTTCGCGAGCTCAACGGGCAGCGCGACCTGCGGATCGAGTTCGATCACGCGTCGAGCTGCATCGTGAAGCGCGCGATGCTGATTCCAGCCGAGGCGGACGGGCTTGTGAAGGTCACCGACGGCTCGCACGTCTACATCGTGGACGCGGAGCGCGTGGCGTGGATTGAGATTGGTTAG
>JBJOHQ010000090.1:0-5745 GCA_046047595.1 Planctomycetota bacterium
ACCCCATGCTTGGCTTAGTTGGAGTTGGATTTCCTCGGATCCCAGTCAAGCTCGATCTCTTCAATACATACATCGTCTGTACATAAAGCCCGCCGTCAAGCAAATCCTGCGGACTCGCAAACACATCACCGCCGCAGCAGCACCAGCACCCAGTCCTGCGGCGACGGGACGGACGGCGTCGAGCAGTTCGCTTCGCCCGTGACCGTCGTGAGCGCGCGGAAGCCGCTCCAGTCGTAGATGGGCGTGATGCAAAAATCGCCTTCAACGCATGACTGCCAGATGCCCGCGGAGCCGTAGCGGTACTCGCCCAGTTCCAGTAGCGCGAAGCGCACCTTCCCCGTGCCGCCGCCTGCCCAGAACGTAGGCACGCGCCATCGTGCATCGGCCTTCTCGAAGATCGCGTCGACCTCGACATCAACGAATGGTCGCACGTAGGCCTTGGTCGTCTCGATGGGACTCTCGAAGACGGTCCAAGCAGCGGTCTCTGCCGCGACAATCGCCACAGCTATTGCCGTCGCAAGGAGCCACGCCGTGATGACGGCGATCAACGATCGCACGATGTTCGAGGGGCCAGTGGGTTCCGTACGTTTCGCGGCAGTCATGCGTTGCAGCGTGCCTCGCAGCCCAATCGACTACGCTGCGAAGCGCCATGCCTTCCACACTGCCGCCGAGCATCTTCAACGACGTCGTCGGTCCGGTGATGCGCGGGCCATCGAGTTCGCATTCCGCCGCGTCGGTCCGCATCGGACGCCTTGCGCGCGATCTCTGCGGCGGCACGCCCGAGTCGGTGCTGATCGAATTCGATACCGAAGGTTCGCTTGCGACGACGCATGAGTCACAAGGCTCCGACATCGGCCTTTTCGCGGGGCTTCTTGGTTGGGAAGCGGACGACGAGCGCCTGCCGCAGAGCGCGGCCGCGCTTGCGGACGCGGGCGTCGCGCTCGAGATCCGCATCGCCACGCTCTGTGATCCGCATCCGAACACATATCGACTGACGCTTCATCGCGACGGCATCGAGCACCGGCTCGTCGCGCTTTCGACCGGCGGCGGCATGATCGAGGTCATCTCGATCGACGGCACGAAGGTGACGCTCTACGGCGACTACGCGGTGACCGTGCTCGACATGCGAGACGATGGTTACTCCACCGCTGCGGCGCTCGAGGCACGCGGCGATCTCGACACGGTGACAATCGCGGACGGTCGCCCCGCGCGCGTGATCGTGTGCGCGCAACGCACGCTGACCGACGAGGAGATCGCGGCAATTCCGACGGTCGCGCGCGCGCGTCGCCTCGCACCCGTACTTCCCGTGCGCTCGCGCCGCGGACTGAAGGTTCCCTTCCTGCATGCAGGCGAAATGGCGCGGCACGCGGATCCTGCAACACGCCGCTTGTCCGATTTCGCGCTCGACTACGAGTGCGCGCGTGGTGGAATCGATCAAGGCGAAGTGTTCGCAAAGACGCGCCGAATCCTTGAGGTCGTGCGCGGCGGCGTGCGCATTGGCCTCGCGGGCACTGAGTACGCGGATCGCATTCTGCCGCGGCAGAGTCATCGATTCGCCGCGATGCTCGACGAGAAGAAACTCCTCGATGGCGGCCTTCTCAATCGCGCGATCCTGTACGTGACGGCGCTGATGGAGGTGAAGAGTTCGATGGGCGTCTTCGTCGCGGCTCCGACGGCAGGCTCATGCGGAACGTTTGCCGGCACATGCCTCGCCGCTGCGGAATCACTCGAAAGCAACGAGGAGACGACGCTGCGCGCGATGCTCGCGGGCGGACTGATCGGCGTGTTCGTCGCGACGCGCTCGAGTTTCGCGGCGGAAGTCGGCGGCTGTCAGGCCGAGACCGGCGCGGGTGCTGCGATGGCGGCTGCGGCGCTCGTCGAGCTCGTAGGCGGCAACGCGGCGCAGGCGCTCTCGGCCTCGAGCCACGCGCTGCAGAACGTGCTCGGGCTCGTGTGCGACCCTATCGCGAACCGCGTCGAAGCGCCCTGCCTTGGCCGCAACATCGCGGGTGCCGCCAACGCGCTCGCCTGCGCAAACATCGCACTTGCGGGCTACGACCACCTCATTCCGCTCGACGAAGTGCTCGATGCGCACCGCGAGATCAGCGAGAGCATGGCGCGCGAACTGCGTTGCACCGCGCTTGGCGGATTGTCGATCACGCCAACTTCAAAGGCGATTGAATTGCAGTTACTCAGCGCGGGCGCGCGTGGCGGAAAAGGCGCGGGCGGTTGCTGCGCGAACGGATGCGGCTCGTGCCGTTGACGCGCGCGTCGCGCGACGGACATCACTCACCATCGGCCGAAGGCCTCGCATGAAGTTCGTTTCACACCGCTGCCTCGCTCTTACCCTTTCTCTTCCACTCGCGCTGCTTTCGAGTTGCGCTGCAGTTCCCGACGCGGCCACGACGCCAACGCCGACGCAGCGACTGCCCTTCACCTACGAAGCCGGACAGCACGGGATGCGCAACGGTGGTGTGCGGGCGATCCTGCAAGACTCGCGCGGAAACTACTGGTTCGGCAGCCATTTCGAGGGCGTTTGCCGTTTCGATGGCGAGCGGTTCCAGTGCTTCACCACCGCGGATGGACTGAGCGACAACCAGGTGCGCTCGATCCAAGAGGACGCGCGTGGAACGATCTGGTTTGACAACGGCGTCGGTATCAGCAGTTACTCGCAAGGTCGCGTCATCGCGAGCACCGCTCGCCGCTACGACGCGACGGACGCGTGGAAACTCAATCCAAGTGATCTCTGGTTCAAGAGCGACGGAGTCAACGGGTTCAACCTGAACGAACTCAAACCTGGCGTCTACCGCTTCGATGGCGAGTCCTTCACCTACCTGACGTTCCCGCTGCCGAGTACGCGGACCGCGGACGATGGATATTCGCTCACGGGAATTTGTCGAGGCCAAGGCGGACGCGTGTGGCTCGCGACCTACGAGGCGGTGTTTGGCTTCGATGGGCACGCAATCACGATGCTTGACGGCGACCGCATGGGACTGCGGAAGAATGACAAAGTGCCGCATGTCCGATGCGTCTTTGAGGACAGCAAAGGGCGACTGTGGATTGGGAACAACGGCGTCGGTGTTGTCATGATCGATGGCGCACGCACGGCGCTGCTTGCGGAATTGTGCGCCGACGCCGCGGATGCCGACGAGTCGCTGCTGCGTGTTTTCTCGATTGGCGAGGACCGCGACGGATCTCTCTGGATCGGCACGATCGGTGGAGGCGCGTGGCGCTACGACGGCCACACGCTGCGTCAATTCGGCGAACGCGACGGCCTGACGACGAAGGATGTCATGTCGATCTACCGCGACCGCGCGGGCGATCTTTGGCTCGGCGGCAAGGGCGTGTTTCGGTTCAACGGAACATCGTTCGATCGGATGTATTGACGCCGGGCCTTCATGATGGGCTGGTGACGGGCCTTCGTGACGGACTTCGCGCGCTCAGCAAGCATCGGTCGTGCGCGGGTGACTCTCGGCGAGTGTTGGCCCAACGACCTGCATCTTCGCGTCGCTGCCTGCTCGCGCGAATGCCTCCGGCGAGCGATCGCCTTTCAGTTGCGCGAGGTTCTCATAGAAACTCTCCATCCCGGAGGGCGTGAAGAGCACGAGCAAGCGTCCAAGTTGTGCACCAACATTCTGGAAGCAGTGTGGCGTTCCGCGAGGCACGAAGACGAATGCACCAGTGCCAGCCGTCGCGACGTCATTGTTGGTTCGAAAGCGAAACTCACCTTCGAGCACCCAGAAGTACTCGTCTTCCGAAGGATGGAGATGGAGCGGCGGGCCCTCGCCTGGATGGACGTGATTCTCCATGGCCATCAGCATTCCGCCCGTGTCGGCACTGCGCGCCTTGAAGATGACATCGCCACCAACAGGTCCGTCGACGCGATAGCCCTCGCCAGCCGCGCGTATGTACGCCTTCAACGAACCGAAGTGCGGATTGGATGCGGTGCTTCGATCGCTCATGCACGCAGCGTAGAGCGAGGGATGAAGTCGAGCAACACTGATGTTTAGACACACGATCACACGCGCGATCAACACATCATCATGGAGTTGCGCGTTCGTTCACACCGTTCTTCGCGCGACCATGGCGCATGCGATCCGCGAGTTTCCAACCGAGCCAACCCATCGGGATGTACGCGACGACGAGGTCGAGCGCAACGAACCAGAGTGGTGATTCGGGCAGGAACACAACCATCGAGATTCCGCCGGTGAGGAAGAGGACACCAATCGCGAGTGCTGCGAATTTACCTTTGTATCCACCGAGGAGCGTGGCGAGAAGTGCGCCAACGAGCGTGCCGCCCGCGTGTGCGACAAACGGTCCGATGAACTGCTCGGGGCCATACGCCGCGATGTTTGCGCGGATCGATTCGATGCTGTTGCCGTCGACGCCGTCGGGGAGCGGAATCAGTCGGTGAAACACGGACAGCAGCCCAGTGTTGACGAAGGCTCCGATGAAGAGACCGGCGACGAACCCGACAACCCGACGAAGGATCTGCATCATGGGGACAACCTCCATGCGCAGCGTAGCGACAGAACTGAATGCCCGTTGACGCACAGACTTCAGACACGAGTTTCCGGCTTGACCCTCACGCGCAGATCAGCCGTGCGCGCCCTTCTGCTTCGCAGGCATCAGCACGCTGAGCACGGTCGCAAGCGCGAGCGTCGCAAGCACGATGACCAGCGAAAGCGTCGTATCGATCTTGATCGACTTCTGCGGCGCCATGCCGATGACGTCGAGATACGGCGGCACGCTCAGGAGCAGGAGTTTCACGCCGACGAAGGCGAGAATCAGAATCAGCGCTGGCTTCAAGAAGCGGAATTTCGCGATCAGTGCGGCGAGGCAGAAGTACAGCGCGCGCAGGCCGAGGATCGCGAAGATGTTGCTTGTGAAGACGATGAATGGATCGGGCGTGATCGCGAAGATCGCGGGGATCGAATCGACGGCGAAGACGAGATCGGTGACTTCCACCAAGATCAGCGCAAGAAAGAGCGGCGTGATCGACCACTTCGCGGAGAGTGTTCCCGCGGGCGGCGCGTCTTGGATTTCCTTCCCCGTCGCAGGGTCCTTGCTGTAGGTCGGCTTCACGGTGCGACGCGTGAAGAAGCGCTGACCGTCGTAGAAATCGACCGTCGGGAGGAACTTCTTACAGATGCGGACGGCGATGTTCTGCGATGGATCGTCGTTGCCCTTGATGAGCGCCATCTTGAGCGCGGTCAACACGAGGAAGCCGCCGAAGATGATGAGAATCCATTGATACTTCAGGATGAGCCCTGCGCCGATACCGATCATGCCGCCGCGCATGACGAGCGCGCCAATGATGCCCCAGAAGAGCACGCGATGCTGATACTTCGCAGGCACCGCGAAGAACGAGAAGATCAACGCGATGATGAAGATGTTGTCCATCGCGAGTGACTTCTCGACGACGTAACCAACGAGATATTGCTTCGCCGCTTCTGCGCCCTCGACCGTTCCTGAAATGATGATGGGTTGTTCGGGTACTTGCCCCGCGAGTTCGTGCGTGTTGTAGCGCGGCGTGTCGAGGCCAAGTCCGAGCCAGTTCGCGTCGTAGGCCTTGTAGACGAAGGCGGAGAACGCAACGCCGCACGTCAGCCAGATGACCGACCACGTGGCGGCTTCCTTCATCGAGACTTCGTGCGCCTCGCGGTGAAAGACCCCGAGGTCAAGCGCGAGGAAGAGGACAACGAGCCCAATGAACGCGACGTACGCCCACATCTTGAGTGATGC
>JBJOHQ010000091.1:0-13211 GCA_046047595.1 Planctomycetota bacterium
TTTTGAGGCGCATTCCGACTTGCGAATCCCAACGATCCTGCGATTCTCCGCGCATGACCGACGGATCCTCCGAACCGAATTCCACAAGTACATCGACACCCGGATCAACTGCCGCGAGCGATCCCTTCGCTCCCTACGCCGACACGGCGCGCGCAGAAGACCTTCGCGAACGTCGCAGCCGTTGGCGCGTGGTCTTTCCGGTCATCTCGCTGGCGATTGGCGTCTTCGGGATGTGCTTCCAAGCGCTCTTCGGTGTGCAGATCGTTTTCTGGGATGCCATCATGTCGAGCGCGGGAATGGTGCTCACGCCGCCGCCTGACATCATCAAAACGGTGACCACGGCGCAAATCGCCCTCACCGTTCCGCTCGGGATCGTGCTGATCGCCGGCAGCGCGATGCTGCTGTTGCGGAAGCCGCTCGGCGCGAAGCTCGTGATGTTCTGGGCGGCAGCGCGTCTCTTTCTTGTAGTCGTTGGCCTCGTGACGGCGGTCATCACGATCAAGCCGCAAGTTGAATGGGGCGTGACGCTCGCTGCGGAAATGCGCGACGAGATGCGCAAGAAGGGCATGAAGGAAGAGGACCTTCCGCCGCTCCCCGATGAAGCGAAAGCGCAGTCGGATGGCATTCGCAACATGGCCATCGTTTCGATCGCAACCGCGACTTGGCCGTTCGT
The DNA here is from genome assembly GCA_046047595.1 of Planctomycetota bacterium. Lineage (GTDB taxonomy): Bacteria > Planctomycetota > Phycisphaerae > Phycisphaerales > SM1A02 > QWPT01. Next base: position 674 of record JBJOHQ010000091.1, read on the forward strand.
GATGGCGATCGTGTTGACGCGACGCCACGTGCGCGAAGAAGTCGCATCGTGGAAGCAACCGACGATTTCAGGCTGAGTCGCGAGGCGCGCGATGCACGCAAGATTTGTGCGCGGTCACGTCAATTGGGGGCGCGTTGTTCGTTCGTCGCGCGCGGACGCGAGCGTTTGAGTGCGCATTAACCAACTTCGCGGCGCTGGAAGAGCGCGGTCGCGATCGCGAGCAGTCCGGTCACAAGCGCGACGGTGTACGCGATGGCGAAAGCGAAGTAGTCCGCCGGAATCGCCTTCTTCTGTGTCAGGGCATCGGCGAGCCAATACAACTGGAAGTTGGGGACAGCCGCGCGACAGAGTGAGAGAAAGGCCCATTTCGCGTAGAGCGCGATGGAAACGCTTCCGCCTGCCGCGGTGATCTCCGTCATCGCAGCCTTGGTGCTTGCGAGCGGACTGCCGAACATCCAGTCAGAGAGCAGTCCGAGGACGAACATTCCAACCACGATCGTGAGGGTGAGGACTTGTCCGAGCCGCGTACTCGCAGCAATTGCGATGGCGTTGAGCACCAGCGTCGCGAGCGCGATCAGAAAGAGCGCTTTCCAAACCTCTGGCTCGAACTGCAGCCCAATCGGCACCGATTTGAACTCGGCGTCGAAGAAAAGTGAGAGCAGGTAGGCAAGCCCGAGAAACGGAACCGAGAGCGTGAGCGTCCACGCAGCGAAACTGCGTCCGTAGAAGAAGTTCATCCACGCTCCGACGGCGACCGCGGCAACCATCGCGCCCAACCCAAACAGGATGACAGGGAGATGGAAGGGATCGCGCGCCGTTTGCAGCGTGCCGTGCACTTCGACAAGCGAGAAGACGAGGCCGAGATAGAGCAGCGCGACGAGCATCGACGCCGAGACACCGAGGAACTTTCCGAGGATGAAGACGGGGCGGGGCACCGGCTTCGACACCACAGTGAGGACCGTGCGATTTTCAATCTCGCGGGCAAGGACGTTGGTCGCGAGGAACGAAGCAAGCACTGCGGTCGCGAGAAAGACCGTCGACAGCCCGATGTCGAGGAACATGCGCTGATCTTCCTGCATGGTCCACGCGCTGAAGGGGTTCGAAAGCACGACGAAAATCGTTGCGGCGACGCAAACCACAAGGACGACCGGCTGCCGAATCGACTCGAGGAAGGTGTTTCGGAGGATCGCGAGGAGCTGTTCAAGGGTGGACATGGCTGCTCGTTGGCTTTTCGTTTGCTTTCGGGGCTTTGCGGGGGCTTTGCGGGGTTTTTGGAGGGCTTCTCGTCAGGTGTACGAAAGAGCTCGTCAAACGTGGTCGCAAATGGTCGCAGATGGACGCAGATGGATTCAGCTGGACTCAGATGGGCTTAGAACCGCCGCTGGGAATTGCGCAGAAAGGTCGTCGGGGCAGCGCTCCAACGTGCCGCGGATGGACCGAGTTCGCATCGGGAGCGACGGCTGAACAAGCAAAGTGTCCGAACCGATGGCCGCTTGTCCGCAACGAGCGAACACAAGCGCAGGAGGAACGCGTACCTTACAGTACCGCCCCGTCTCCGTCGCGGCTCCGACTTCGAGCATCGCCTCGACTTCCACCTCGACCGACGGGCTCATCTCGCCACTCGGCAAACCCAGCAGCGGTCTGGGTTGGCGCCGAGACCTTCCTGTCTCCCACAGACCAACGATGCGCATCGATCACCACGCGTACCAGCGGGCAACGGGCGTCGCCGCCAGCGGGCTTCTCGCTCAAGTCGCGATTGCACTTCTGCTCCTGATCTTCGGCAAGACCACTGGCGACTCCACGCTTGTGGTTGCATCTGCATGGGCCTTCTGCGGGGCGATCCCGTGGCTCGGGCTCACGATGATTTTCTACCAACACCGCCTTGAGCGGTTGGAGAGCCTGGAACTTGACGCGGGCACACGCGTCGACGCCGAAGGACGGATCTTCAACACCGACGAAGCACGCGTCGCGCGCAAGCGACTCGGCCTCATGCACTCAGTGCTGATGCCCGCGCTGAGCTTGGCCTACGCGATTCTTCTCGTGACCATCGGTTGGTCGGTGCTTTGGTGGTTCGAGAAGGAAGGTGATCCGAACGCCGATTGGGGCACCTTCGGCACGGGTGCCGCGCTTGGTTGGCAACTGGCGGTGACCTTCGGAACCGCGCTGCTTGCGTTCATCTTCTCGCGATTTGTCGCCGGCATGGCAGTGCAAAACGCGTGGGCGAATCTCCGCGGCGGCGCTGCGGTGATGGTTGGAAACGCGCTCGTCGCGTTGGCGGTCGGAATCGGCACGGTTGTTGAGCTTCTCAAAGCGGAAGGTCAATCGGACACCGTCATGCGCGGCATCGCGCAAGGGATCGCGATCTTCATGTTCGCGGTCGCGGCGGAGACGCTTCTCAACTTCATCCTCAACCTCTATCGCCCGCGTCGCATGGGCGAAACGCCGCGGCCTGCGTTTGATTCGCGCGTGTTGAGTTTGCTCGCCGCGCCCGATTCGATCGTGCGTTCGATCAACGAAGCGGTGAACTATCAGTTCGGCTTCGACATTACGAGTTCGTGGGGCTACCAACTGCTCCTCCGCAATTTCGCGCGGTTGCTTGCGGTTGGGGTCGTCGTGGTGCTCGCGCTGACGACCCTCGTCGTCGTGCAGCCACAAGAGCAGGGGATTCGTCTGCGGTTCGGCGCGCGCGTCGGCGAGGTCTATCAAGGCGGCGCAATGGTGAAACTGCCATGGCCCATTGATACGGCGATCGTTGAAGACGTCAATCTTGTCCGTGATTTGCCGCTCGGCACGGTGCGTCCGTTCTCAAGTGGCGACGTGATCACCTGGGGTGACGACACGATGCAACTCACGCAGTCGACGAATGTCTTCCTCGTGGGCCTCGGTGTTGCGGAACCAACGGCCGCGCCAGTGCCAGGCGTGGTTCCGAGTTTGGCGCCAGTGACCGCTCCGTCCACCAATGCGGCGACTGCATTCGGTGTGCAGCCTGTAGCGACGGCCGCCGATCGCACGACGGCAACCGAGCAATTCGCCGTGGTCGAAGCCGACATCGTGCTTCAGTACCGCGTGCGCGATCGCGAACTCGACAAGTACATCGCGTTCTCAAACGACGTGAAGAGCCGACGCTCGGCGATGGACATGCGTGAACGCGCGCTCAAGGCGATGGCGTTGCGCGAAGTCACGCGGACGATGAGCAGTCGCACGCTCGATACGGTGCTCTCGCCGCCGCCTGATGCGCCGCTCGTCGACACGCTCGTGAAGGCGATTCAAGGTGCGTTTGATGCTGCTGAAACAGGCGTTGAAGTCGTTGGACTTTCGATTCCGCGCCTTCGCCCGCCAGGAACCGAAGGCGGCAAGTTCGAAGAACTCTCGATCGCGCGACAGAACGGTCGCCGCCAAGTGGAAGACGCGCAGAGCGCCGTCAACACCACGATGAGCATGCTCGTTGGCGACGTCGCGCTTGCCGACGAAGTTTGGAAGGGCATCGGAGAACTCACGAAACTGGAGAACGAGGCGAAGGCGGGCTCTGCGGATGCGCGGCAAAAGGCCGATGCGCTGCGTGCGCGCCTCGAGCAAATCGTGCTTGATTCGCGCGCCCAATCGGCGAGCGTCATCTCGAACGCGCGCGCGCTCCGGTGGAACGTGTTGATGGATGCGCAAGCGATTGCCGCGGAAGTGACGGGCCAAGCGCCAGCGTGGAACGCCGACTCCGAGCTCTATCGCACGCGACGGACGATGGACGCACTCGCGGAAGCGCTTGCGGGCGTGCGCGCGAAGTACATGCTTCTTCCTGATCCATCGCGCGTTCGAATCGACGTCGAGATGCAGGAGACGAGTACCGGCCTCAATCTCGGCGATTACCTCGAGAAAAAGTCGGGTGACGGCGGTGGATGATCGGGTTCCGCGCGAGTCTCGCGCGGACCGTTGCGCGGGCCGTTACATGGGCGAGCGCGCCCTCAGCGCCTGACCAAGAGTTTGAACGGAACAACCAAACACACGCATGATGAGCCGCGGTCACAACTGCGCTCAACAGCAAAGACAGAAACGACAGGAACGACAGTTATGAATAAGCGAACCTCAGCCATCGCACTCGGACTCGCCATCGTGGCCGTGCTTGTTCTCTACAGCACGACGTACACGGTCAACTTCCACGAGATCGCGATTCGCACGCGTTTCGGTGAAGCCTCTGGTGTCGAACGCAATGCGGGCCTCCACTTCAAGTGGCCGTTCTTCATTGACAACGTCACGAAGATCGATCGCCGCAAGCAACTCGCCGAAAGCCCGCTTGTGCAAACCGCAACCGCCGATGGCTTGCAAGTCGTCGTGCAGGCGTATCTCTTCTGGCAGGTGAAGGACACCGATGCCGACGCGCAAGCGTTCATCAAGAGTTACCCCTCGGTCGATGAAGCGTCGAAGGACCTCGAGCAAGCACTTGCGGGCGCGGTGAAGGCCGTCGCAGGCTTCCGTTTCGATGAACTCGTTGGACCAAACGCACGCCTCGCCGACGCAGAGAAGGCGATTCTCGCGGGCGTGGCTGCAGCGACCAAGACGGGTATCGAGCCAGTCTCGGTCGGACTCGCGCAGGTCGTTCTGCCGCAGAAGACGACCGTGAGCGTGCTTTCGCGTATGTCGGAAGTACAGAACACGCTTGCGCGCCTTGAGAGCGCGAAAGCCGCGTCGCAAGCGGAGGCGCTCAAGAGCCAAGCGAACAGCCAAGCGGACACCATTCGCGCGTTCGCCGCGCAGTGGGCCGCGCGCATCGAAGCGAAGGGCAACGAAGAAGCGTCGGTCTACTACGAGCGCATGAAGGAGCACGCGGAACTCGCGACATTCCTCGCTTGGATTGATGCGATGAAGGCGGGCCTGCGTGGCTCGACGACGTTCGTCGGCGACACTACGACCGCGCCGTTCCACTTGCTTGATCTCGGTTCGCCCGTCGACGCGAGCGGCATTCCACAGCCACGACGCACGTCGTCGCGCGCGGACAAGCCAGCGACGCTCGGCGCAGCGGGTGAGAACGCGGAAATGTCGACGGAAAGCGCCGCGTCGACCACCGCGCAAACCACCGCATCGTCGGAGGAAGCCGGACGATGAGCACCGATCCCAACGGCACGTTCGACCCGAACGGCGCGGGCATGGGCGAAGGTGCTGCGCCCGATCAACCGCGTCGCGCCGCAAGTGCGCGATTCGATGTCGCCGCACGCGACGACGCTGGCATGCGCGATGCGCTCGACCCAGCGACCCAATCGCTCGGTGAAGCGCTCAAACTTTCGTACCGCATTCTCCAAGTGGGCATTCTTGCGCTCGTTGTGATGTTCCTCTTCTCCGGCTTTCAGTCGGTGAAAGAAGGGGACACCGGCGTGAAGACGCTCTTTGGTGCCATCGCTGGTGCTGAAGGCGAAGAGCAGTTGCAGCCGGGATTCCAACCATTTTGGCCGTATCCCGTGGGCGACCTCGTCGTCTTCGAACAGAAGCGCACGCTGCGGCTCGACACGCAATTTTGGCCCGCGCGTCAAGTGCAAGGCGACACGAAGCAGAAATCAACCGACGAGCAGATTGATAGCGCCGACGCGGCCGCAGGGCTTCGTCCTGGCAGTGATGGATATGTGCTCACGCGTGATGGTGACATCGTCCACGCGCAGATCGAAGCCGAGTACCAAGTTGCCGACGCAGTTCGCTTCTTGCAAACAACGAGTCCGCAAGCGGCCGATCGACTTGTGACGAGCGTGCTTGAGCAGGCGACCGTCGAGGCAGCGAGCACACTCGCGCTCTCTGAACTGACCGAAACGCGCGATCTTCTTGGTCCCGTCGTGCGAGAGCGTGCACAACGCGCACTCGATCGATTGAACGCGGGAATCGATCTTGCATCGGTGCGCGCGGTCGAACGCAGTGCGCCGTTCGCCGTACAGAATCGCTTGCGTGAAGTGCAAACCGGTCGTGAAGCGGCGAAGAGCGAAGTCGAGCGTGCGCGCCAAGAAGCAGGTGCCACGCTGACCTCGATCGCTGGTGGCGACGTCTATGTCGATCTTCTCAAGCTGATTCGCGAGTACGAAGAAGCACTCGGCGCGGGACGCAACGATGAAGCAGAAGCGACGCTTGTCCGTCTTGGTGCGCGTCTTGAAGCGCCAGACGTTGGCGGCGAAGTGTCGCGCACGATTCAGCGCGCAAAGGCGTCGGAAACCGCGTTGCGTGCGCGGCTCGAGCGCGAAGTGGAACGTCTTGACAGCCTCGCTGGCGCGTACCGCGATTCGAGTTCGCAGGTCGTGGCGCAACTCTGGCTCGATGCCGTGCGCGAAATCTACGAGAACCCGCAGGCTGAGGTCTATGCCGCACCGAACGTGCTTGGTGGGCTCAATCTGCGCTTGACGAGTTCGAGTGAAGTGATGCAAGCTCGTCGTGATGCTGAAACGCAGCTCAAGAAGGCAGAGCAAGCCTTCAAGGACGCGGGCGGCTTCTACGCGCCGAACAGCGAGCAGATCTACATCGGCAAAGCCGGACGCCGTTTGAAGCGTGATGCAAGTGGTGGCGTTGGTCGTCCGTGATCGCGTACGAAGCGGCGCACGTCGGTCGAAGCCGCGAAGTTGAGCCTCGTGCGTGTGAGAGCCGCAAAGTTTGAAGTTGTGAGGAAACCATGGCAACGGCAGGACGCGATTCCACACGTGTGACCACGCAGCAAGCTGCTGACGCGACGCCTTCAAGTGCTGAGCGCGTGAAGGGCGAGCGAATCGTCGAGGCCGCGGGTCTGACCAAGACCTTCAGCGACTTCTGGATGCGCGCCACTGCGCGCGCCGTGGACGGCATCGACTTTCACATCGATCGTCACGAGATCTTTGGCTTGCTTGGTCCGAACGGATCCGGCAAGTCGACGACGATCAAGATGATTCTCGGCTTGCTGCACAAGACGCATGGTCGACTTGTGGTTTTCGGCCGAGATCCATCGGATGTCGCCGTCAAGCGAAAGATCGGTTACCTCCCTGAAGAGACGTACCTCTATCGCTTCTTGAATCCAACCGAGACACTCGATTACTACGGCAAACTCTTCGGGCTCGATCGCCGCACGCGCAAGCGTCGCACGGGTGAATTGCTGGAGATGGTCGGCCTCACGCAAGTTGCGCATCGCGCGGCGGGTGAATTCTCCAAAGGCATGGCGCGTCGACTTGGTCTCGCGCAAGCGCTCGTGAACGATCCCGAACTCCTCATTCTCGACGAGCCGACTTCGGGCCTCGACCCGATCGGCACGAAGCAAGTGAAGGATCTGATTCTCGAGCTTGGACGCCGAGGAAAGACCATCTTGTTGACGTCGCACCTCCTCGCGGATGTCGAGGATGTCTGTGATCGCATGGTGATTCTTTACGGCGGCAAGATTCGCGCCGCTGGTACGGCGAATGAACTTCTCGCGGACAGTCGGCACACGCTGATTCGTGCGCCGCGACTTGATGACGCGACCATTCGCGCGATCGATGAGACGTTGCATCGTGTGCAAGGCGTCGGCATCGAACGCGTCGAGGCACCGCGCCAGACGCTCGAAAATCTCTTCCTTGATATCGTCGAGCGAGCTCGTCAAGAGCAACTCGCAACAAGTGGTGCCCAGTCAGGTGGTCGCATCGCGTCGTTCCTCCAAGGTGATGAAGCGAACGCTGGCGAGGCGACCGAGAGCGGTGGGCGTCAGGTTGTGGAGTCGCTCGTTCAATCGACAGACGCGCCTGCGCGCGCGACCCTCGCGCAGCCTGCTGCACCAGCGGCACCGAAGGGTGTTGACGCCTCGATGCTCGATGCGCTTGTGTCGGGTGAGAAACCCGCGCAGGCGTCCGTCGTACCTTCGAAGAAGCCTGACGCGCCGCAAGTTCGCAAGGCGGCGGATGTCGACCAAAGCCTGATTGATTCGCTGCTTTCGAACGAAGGAACGCAAGATTCGAAAGAGAAGCGTACGGAGGGCGGAGCGTGAGCGAGCTCGGTACGGGAATCTCTCTCGTCACGCGACTTCAACGATCGATCGCGGATCTCTCGATGCGTCGCGGTGTGCGCATCGCGATCGTGTCGATCTACGCGTTGGTCATCGTCGGGCTCGCGGTTGTTGCCTATCGCGAAGCGTCGTATATCGATCGATTCGCGGAAGAGGTCCCCGAGATTTTGAAGGGCGCCAATCTCATCGCGAAGGATGCTGCCGCGATTGAACTCGCGGAGAAGGGCACGGTCACGTTCGAAGGCCGCACCGTCGGTGATGCCGCGCTCGCGAAGCAAATGGCTTCGCTCTACGGCGTTGCTGGGAACCTCGAGCGTTACGCCGAGGCGACGTCGATTCTCATCGGAACGATGCGGCCTGAGTGGTTGCCAGTTCCATTTGCAGACGATCCATGGCTCGTTCTTGCGACGGCCGCGCTCTTGCTGACGATCGTGGTTTTCGCGGTCTTTTCCGGTCTCGCTGCGGCGCTTGTCGGCGTGACGATCCTCGTCGCCTCAGTCGCAATTCCCGTGACGTTGATTGGTCGTCCGAGTCTCGCGACAAGTCTCTCTGCCGTACCGATCGGGCTCCTGACATTTGCGCTCGTCGTGCGCCTCGCGCAGTTGCTCCTTGATCGTGCATCACCCGTCTTCGCCATCGCGTCGGGTGTCCTTCGTGAAGCGATGCGACTTCGTATCGCTGTTGCATTCGCTGCAGTTGCGATCGTGGCGATTCCGCTCTTTCCGCAGTGGATCGATCCAACAACGCCGCTCCGCTATCAAGTGCAGACATTCTTGTCGCGATCGATGGACACGATGTACGTCGTATGCGCGTTCCTGACGGTGTTCCTCGGTTGCGCAACGGTTGCGTTCGAAATTCGCGATCGACAAGCGTGGCTGACGCTGACGAAGCCAGTGTCGCGTTTCTCATTCCTCCTTGGAAAGTGGCTTGGCCTCGTCACGCTCAACGCGTGCATTCTCATCGTCGCGACGCTTGCGATGTTTGCGTTCCTCGTGCAGGTTCGCGCGCGGCCCGCACAAGACATCTTCGATGCTCTTGCCGTCCGCGATGAAGTGCTGGTGGCGCGTGTTGGTTCACTACCGATCTACGAGCCTCTGCCACCTGAGGAGTTGAAGGCGGCAGTCGATGAGCGCATGCGCGCCGACCTGAATGCCCAGGCTGATCTGCGTTCGGGAACACGCACAGAGATCGAGATCAAGAAACAGTTTGCGCGCGACATCGCGGGCGAATACCTCAAGCAACTTCGCTCGGTTCCACCCGGCGGTGAACGCGTGTACCGCTTCCCAAATCTTGGCGCGGCCCGTAATTCCGAGGGAAATCTCTCACTTCGCTACAAGCTTTACTCAGGCGATAGCGATCCGCATGCGACGTATCCCGTGATCTTCGTCTTTGGCGAAGGCGATCGTCAGACGTGGGCCGATCGCCAGATTGTGGCAGCACAGGTGAATGCGTTGCCTGTTCCAGCAAGCACGATTGCGGACGACGGATCGCTTGTCGTTCGCATTGTGAACGCGCAGGTCAATCCGAATCCGCAGCCAGGTGCTCCTGAATTTATTCCGGGCCGCACGTCGTTGGCGTTCGACCTCGATGGCCTTGAACTTCTGCATCGCGTGGGTGGATTCGAAGCGAACCTCGTGCGTGCCCAGTGCGTGAATCTCATCAAACTCTCGTTCCTCGGCATGCTCGCAGTCTCGCTCGCATCGTTCCTTTCGTTCCCGGTCGCGTGTCTGGTCGTGTTCACGATTTTCGCCGCGGGGTCGATCGCCCCGTATCTCGCGACAAGTGTGGATGAGTACCGCATTCGAACGGAGTCGCAAGCTTGGAAGGCGTTTGAAGCAGTGATCAAGGGCATCGCAGGTGCGACGGAATTCAGCGTGCGCAGCTTTGGTGAGGCACGTGCGAATGGCGCGCTTGTCGAAGGACGATTGGTTTCCACCGCGCTTGTCTTCCGAACTCTTGCCCTGATTGGCGTTGCATGGTCTGCGGTTGTTCTCCTGCTCAGTCTTGCGGTGTTCCGCCGCAAGGAGATCGCCATCTACAGTGGGCAGGGAGGCTGACATGGGCGATCGCTTGATTCAGTTTGGATCGGTCCTTGCACTCGCGGGCGCGATCACGGGCGCGGCTCTCATGCAGCCAAAGCTTGTTGAGATCGCGGATCGAGATGAACTTCGTTACACCGATGTTTCGATTGAAGGCGCGCCGCCGATCGTGGCAATCGGTACGGCGATTGGTGCACTTCGCGGGCTCATCGTCGACTACTTGTGGATCAAGGTCACGCTGCAAAAGGAGAAGGGGCTTCTCTACGAGGTGATGGCGGATGCCGATCTCATCACCAAGTTGCAGCCGCGATTTCCTGATGTCTGGGCGTTCCACGGCCACAACATGGCCTACAACATTTCGGTCATGACCAACACCCAGGATGAGCGCTGGGCGTGGGTCAACGCGGGCATCAATCTCGTTCGCAACAAGGGCATCCGCTACAACCCGAACGACCTGATTCTCGGCAAGGAACTTTCGTTCTGGTTCTCGCACAAACTCGACGGCGTTGCCGATGACGCGCACCTCTTCTACAAGCGCAAGTTTGCGGAGGAGTGGACGTACATTCTTGGCCCGGCGCCATACGACTACGATCAACGCATCGCGTGGATCAAGGCAATCGCGGACGCGCCTGACACGCTTGAGGCGCTCGAGCAAAAGGTTCCAGGAACGAAAGAGTTCATCGCGAATCTCTCCGAGCGACTCAAGCCCCTCGGAGCGCGTTACGAGTTTGCAGTCGACAAGCGATTCCTCGATCTCTACGGACAATGGCTTGCGCGGAAGAATTCGCCGTACGCAAAGGCGCTCAATATTCGCGCGTCGAGCGAAGGCGCAGCGGCGTTGGTCGACATCTTCGACTCGACGTTCGGCGACGAAAAGAACCGGGAAGTTGGCGACAAGTTGGTCGCGTTTCTGCGGAAGCGCGTGCTGCTCGATTCATACAACATGGATCCGCAGTTGATGTATGAGTTCACGCGTGACACGGGGCCGCTTGATTGGCGACACCCCGCGGCGCATGCGTTGTACTGGGCGCGTCGCGGCATGCTGTTCGGTGAAGATCGCATGCTGCGCGACGAACTCGAGGCGTTCAAGGTCATCAACAATGACCGCCAAGAAATTCAGGCAATGCAGGCGCTCGCACGCTCGGGTTTGGTGAGCTACGACCCATTCAGCGGCGACAACGTCACGCGGCTCAACGATCCGCGTTGGATCTTGGTGCTGGATCGATACTTCGAAAAACTCTACGAAAAGCACTACGAAACGCGCGGTGCAGGCGCCGACACGTTTACGAATCTCCACGAGAACTTCATGCGTCAAGCGGTGCGTGAGTTGTATCGCCTTGGAGATATTGAAGGCGCGCAGAAGATTCTCACACGCCTTGACACGCTCTACGGGACCGGAAGTTTCAATCCGAATACGCAGTATCAGAAGCCGCTCGAAGACTTTGTGCGCGATCAACTCTATGGCGAGTTTGAGATGCAGCCGGAAGTCGTGCGCAGTGATGTGTACGCGGCGCTTGAACGCGGATTCCGCGAAGGTCTCTTGCTCGACAACGAGAAGTTGCTCGAAGACAGTCTGAAGTATGCGCGAGATCTGACGCGGTATTTCCGCGAAACGCGCTACAACGACTTCGTCAACAAGTTCGGCGAAGGCCGCATGAGGGACGTTCTCGGCACGCTCGAAGACTCGATTCCTGCGGTGTTCACGAAGATCATGCTCGACACATCGCAGCCGATGCTTGATCGTCTCGTGATCTATCGAAAGGCGCCGGACGATTTGAAGCTCGCGATTTACGATCGTGTCAAGCCGATGCTCGAGCGCGAGTATGCCGTCGCGCGACTTGCGCAAACGGGTATGCCGTTCGCTCAAGCGTTCCCCGAACCGCCAGGCCTCGCGGAATATCGCAAGGAGCAAGAAGCAGCGGCGAAGGCACGCGAAGCGGCGAAGAACTCGGACAACACGAGCGAAGCCGAACGCAAGTAACGCGATCCACACAGCGTCTACTCGCGGTAGAGTGCGCCAATGCGCATTCCTCCCGCGATTCTCGCTATCGGCCGCAACTATGCGGATCACGCTGCTGAAATGGGTACGAAGACCGATGAACGCCCGATGGTGTTCATGAAGAACCCCGCGTCAGTGTGTCGACATGGCGATGAGATCGTGATCCCCAAGGTTTGCCGCGAAGGTGGACCACAGGTTGATTACGAAGGTGAGCTTGCGTTTGAAATCGCGCGCGATTGCCGCGATGTTTCGGAGGCGGATGCGATGTCGGTGATTGCGGGTTACCGCGTTGCAAACGACGTGAGCGCACGCTGGTGGCAGAAGACGGGCTCCGGAGGTCAATTCTGCCGTGGCAAGAGTTTCGACACGTTTTGCCCGATGACGGAACTGGTTCCCGCTGCCGCCATCGCCGATCCGCAAGCACTTGAGATCGAGACGGTGCTCAACGGCGAACGTGTGCAGCATGCGAGCACGTCGCTGATGGTCTTCCCCGTGCGGTACCTCGTCGCTGAGCTTTCGCGCGGCATGACATTGCTT
>JBJOHQ010000092.1:0-7759 GCA_046047595.1 Planctomycetota bacterium
CTTCCATTCGCCGATGAGTGCCTTGCGCTCGCCGCTGAAATTGACCCCTTCGGTACCGCGCTCGATCCGCTCGCGCAGCGGCTGACTGCTGTTGAAGGTGCGGGTGGAGCTACGGGTGACGGGGCGTCCGTTCTGAAGCGGTGGGCCGATGCAGCGGTTGCCACATCTCCCGCTGTTCCGACACGACGCAAGCTCGGGCTTCTCCTCGCGCTCAACGCGGGATCGGTGACGCGTCCGACGGAGATCCCGCCTGCGCCGCTCGGCGCGCGCTTCGACGCGTTGGTGCTCGCACCGAGTTCTCTGCGACTTTCAGCAATGCTCGCGGCCCAGCGTGCTCGGCCCCAAACCATCGACGCGCAGGCTGCGGTCGCGCAGACCTTGATCGCAACGGGTGATATCGCGGGCGCAGTCGCGATTCTCGAACGTTGTTCGCAGAGCGCATCGGTCGAAGGAAATTCGCGCGCGGTCGGAGCCTTACTGACGACAGCCGCGGAGATCGTGAAGCGTGAACCTGGGCGGGCTCGGGAGATGTCGCGCACGGCTGAAGCACTTTTGCCGCGACTCGGTCGCGCAACGAGTGGCGACATGTTGGCGGCGATGCGGCTTGCGATCGTGGCGCGAAGTGACGAAACGGCGCTCGAACGCTTGGCGACGCGACTCGCGAGAGCATCGCGTCCACTCACGGTCGCGGACTCAAACAACTGTCTCGAACTCCTCAACAGCGTGCGCCGTGTCGATGACGATCCGTTCCCTGCGGCGTTGCTCGCTGATGCGATCGCGCGGGACACGCGCGCGGAGGCAGAAGCGCGGCGACGCGTTGCGCGGGCTTCGATTGCTCTTGGAGCGTTGAGCGGTGGTTGGTGGCAGCGCACGGAATCGCTTCTCCGCGATCTTGCGAGCGAGGGCATCGCAGTCTTCGTACGCGCAAACGACGCGCCTTCCGCGAGTGTTGATGGCTCCACCGCGGTTGGCACCGATGGGGGCGCGAGTACGGTCGATCTCGGGCGCCAGTTTGTCCGCGCTGCCGACGCGCACGCGCTCATCGGTGATGAAATCGGGAGTCGTCGCCTGCTCGAGCGCGCAGTTCTCATCGAACCCGTTTCCGCCGAGGCGCAGAACAACCTTGCGTACTTTGTCGTTGATCGCGGTGCGCTCGACGAGGCGACGATCGCCTTGTCGCTTGAGGCACTCGCGAAGGCTCCTGATAGTCCCTCGATCCTCGATACGGTTGGCGTCTTGCGATATCGACAGGGCCGACTGCGCGACGGAGCTGACGGTATGGGTGCGATCACGCTTTTCCGCCAAGCGTTGCGAATTCGCCCCGAAGATCCGTCGCTTGAGACGCTCGACCATCTCGGTGATGCGCTTTGGCAAGACGGCGATCAACAGGCTGCGATTCGTTGTTGGCAGCAGGTTGGGCAGGTCGCGCAACTTCGCTATCCGCCGCAAGAGATCGCAAAGAATCTTGTCGAGTTCCAGCGCCGTGAGTTTGGGCTTGCGCTGCTCGAACCAGCGCCGCTCCTTCGACGGTTGTACGGACGCGTTGCCGACCGCGCGGCGCGCAAACTCGAAGAAGTCGCGCGCGGCGAGCCACCATCGGTGAGGCCGATGACGCTTGAAGCTCCAAGCGGGATCGGGTCGGGGACGACCCGTTAGGCACGCTTCGTCGGATGGCTGTCGTCGAGCGTTCGTCGCTTGCCTCGCGCCATCCGTTGACCCAAAGGAATTCCGCGTATCTTGCTGCGCGAAGGAGTTGAGTTTCCCTCATGGCTGGACACAGCGCTTGGAAGAACATCAAGCATCGCAAAGCCGCGGTCGACAAGAAGCGCGGCAAGATTTGGAGCAAGTGCTCGCGTGCGATCATTGTCGCTGCGCGCATGGGCGGCGGTGATCCGCAATTCAACCCATCGCTCCGCATCGCAGTCGATCTCGCGCGCGCAGCCAACATGCCGCGCGACACCATCGAGAAGGCGATCAAAAAGGGAACGGGCGAGGGGACTGCGGAGCACTACGAGCACGCGCGCTACGAGGGTTACGCGCCTGGCGGTGTTGCAGTCATCGTTGAGTGTCTGATTTCCAACGCCAACAAAGCGGCGGCTGATATCCGCGTCATCTTCGACAAGAACGGCGGCAAGATCGGTGTGCCTGGCTCGGTTTCGTTTAGTTTCTCGCAGAAGGCGCAGGTCATCGTCGAGGGCGGCAGCGAAGAGCGCTTGATGGAGGCGTGCTTCGAGGCTGGCGTCGAGGATATTCACGGTGACGGAGAAACGTTCCAAGTGCTCGGTCCGCCGAACAACCTGATCGCGCTGCGATCGGCGGTCGAAGCGGCGGGCATGACCGTCGACAGTGCTGAAATCGTGTGGATCCCGATGCAGACGGTGGAAGTCGACGCTTCCACACTTGCCGAGGTCGAGACGATTGTGGACGCGCTTGAAGATCACGACGACGTGCAGAAGGTCTACACCAATCTCGCGTGAGGTTTGAGGCGAGTTGTTGAAAGGGCGGCGCAGAACGCGTGTTCAGCGCTTGAGCGCGCGTCACGAATGCCGTGCGAGTTGAGACGATCGCCGCAGGCCATGCTTGCGCGAGCGGTCGCGTATCGACAAAGGAAAACCCGACGCGCGTGCGTCGGGTTGTGGGTGAGATTTCGGTTGTGGATGCGGCGCGCCGTGTTCGCCCGTGAAATTCACAGTTGTGGGAAGTTCACGCTTGCGGCGTCGACTTTGGCAGCGGATCGATCGGCGGCTCGTCCATGCCCGACGACTCCTCCACGGGGAGCGGCGGCGGCATCGGAGTTTCGGTCGCACCGTCGGCCTCGGCAGGTTGTGCGGTCTTCACAGGACCGAGCAGTGTTCGCATCTGCAGGAAGTAGCGGTCTGCTTCGTCCCAAACGTGCGCGGGGATGTCGACCTGCCGCGCGGTGAAATCGACGAGCGGTTGACCGAGTTCTTCATCTCGACCGAGGACGATTTGGAACTTCCACTCTTCGCTCTCGCGCTTCGGATCCGCGTAGGGCGAGACAAATGTCCGCTTCAACACGCGAAAGATCTCGATGCGGCGCGAGGCCTCATCGACGTACACCTCGTTGTCCATGACCTTCCAATCGTCGTACTGCGGCGCGCGGGCGGTCGCGACCATCGCGGTCCACAATTGATCTTCGGAGTAACCCTCGAAGACTTGCGAACGGGAGGTGCAGCCGACGCTCGAAACAGCGACGACGGTGGTGAGTGAAAGCGCGGCAAGGATTGAACGACTACGCATAGGTTGCTCCGTCTCCGAAGGGCTTCAGAGTGCCGAGTCATCGGCAATTTCAGGCGCCTTGATGCACAACCAACGGCGCTTCTTCAGGGCGGCCGCGATCGCGTGAAGCCAGCCCTCGGGGGCGATCTCGCGAAGCGGGCGTGATCCGAAGGTTGCCACGGAAAGCGGACGAATCACGCACAAAGCTCAATCAGGCGCCGAGGAGGGCCAAATTCTCGGTACCTTGCGCCTCTATGGGTTCTCCCGACGCAGCGCCCGACGAATCGCGCTCATCATCGCCGAACGCGGTTTCGCCCCACGATCAACTGCCGCCGCAACCGCAGCCGAAGCCGCCTCGCGATAAGCGGCTCATCGCGAGCGCCATTCTCGGCGTGTGTTGGATCGCATTCCCGCCGCTCGCGGGCTTCTACATCCTCTTCGACCTCCAGAATTTGGCAGCCTTCCTGCAGCGCGATCTTCATTGGGGCTTCTGGGGATATGTGGCCGTCTTCGCGGTGACGGCAGGGCTTGGCATTCTCCCGACCTACTCGCAAGCGTTTCTCGGCGGCTGGGTCTTCGGCATGCAGTGGGGGCTGACTGGCGCGATCCTCGGCTTCACGGGTGGAGCTGCGATTGGATACCTCTTCGCGCAGTCGATTACGGGTGACAGCGTCGATCGCTGGATTGATCGACATCCGAAGGGGCGCATCATTCGCGACGCGCTCGCGCGTGGCTCGAATCTCCGCACGTTTGGCATCGTCACGCTTTTACGACTGCCGCCGAATTCGCCGTTCGCGATGACGAATTATGCGTTGGGTGCCACGCGCGTTCCGTTTTGGCTCGCGATGCTCGCGACGCCGGTCGGGATGTTGCCACGCACGGCGGTTATGTGTTTCCTCGCCGCAAGTGCCGCGGCAACAGGCGCGCAGAACATCAAGGAAGTCTTCCAACAGCAACCAATGTGGGTCACGATTGCGGGACCCCTCTCGGCGGTGCTTGTTGTCGTGGTGATCGGCCTAGTGGCGAATCACGCGTTGGCGAAGTTCGCGCCATCTGAGGCGAACAAACGAGACGGAGCCGGGAGCGACGCTTCGCCTGAGGATCACACATGAGTCGGCCTGCCCGCGCAAATCGCCTGGGCCTCGTGTTGTTTACGCTCTATTGCATCGCCTACGCCGCGTTTGTCTTGATCGCGGCCTTCGGCACCTTCGAAGATGGAAAGGCGACCGGCGGACTTGCGCGCGAAATGCCCTCCGAATTGGGCGGTCTCTCGTGGGGCATCGTCGGTGGATTTGGCCTCATCGTCGGCGCGTTTGTGATCGCACTGCTCTATGCCGCGTTTGCTCGTCACGACGGAGGTGAAGCGTGATCTACGAGACAAGCACGCTCGCGATTGCGGTGTTCGCTGCGTTTGTTGGCGCAGTGCTTGCGCTGAGTTTTTGGCTCGGTTCACGCGCGAAGAGCGCGGGCGGATACTTCGCGGCACACGGGCAAGTTGGTTGGTTTGTGAACGGGATCGCCTTCGCGGGCGACTATCTCTCTGCCGCGAGCTTTCTCGGCATCTGCGGCATGATCGCCTTCTTCGGATACGACGGGTTTCTCTACTCGATCGGATATCTCGCAGGCTGGATCGTCGCGCTCTTCGTGATCGCGGAGCCGATCAAACGGCTCGGCAAGTACACGCTCGCAGACGCGCTCAACGCACGTTTTCAATCGCGCGGGCTCAAACTTGTCGCGGCGATTGCGACGCTCGTGATCTCGCTCTTTTATTTGATCCCGCAAATGGTGGGCGCAGGCGCGCTGGTGAAGCCGCTGCTCGGATTGCCTCATTGGGCCGGCGTGGCGATGGTCGGCGTTGCGGTGACCGTCATCGTTGCGACCGCTGGCATGGTGAGTACGACTTGGGTGCAGTTCATCAAAGGCACGCTGCTTGTGATCGTTTGCACCGTCGTGGTTGGGCTCATTCTCAATCGCGGCTTCACGTTACCGTCGTCGCCAATTCCTGAGAGCGCGGTGCAAACCCTGGCGGTCACGCCGGACGGCACGCTTGTAAACGGCGCGCCTCGCACGCTCGAGAATCAACTCGATGCGCGACTTCGCGTGGAATATGGAACGGGCTTCGGAAGTGTGGCGGCGCTGCCAGGCGGCGCGACTTCCACGGGTCCGCTCGGGCCGATCACCTTTCTCGAAACCTTCGCCGATGCAACGGTGACGACGTGGAAGAAGGCGACCGATGGCGGGGGTGTGACGACGTTCACTCCAGTCGAGCGAAAGGGCGCGGATCTCATGCTGCCGGGCGCGAATCCGACGTTCAAAGGTGTTCGCGACGATTCGATCGTGGCGAAGCTCGATTTCCTCTCGCTCATGTTCGCACTCTTCCTCGGAACCGCGAGTTTGCCGCACATTCTCATTCGGTACTACACGGTGAAGGATGCGGCGAGTGCGCGGAAGAGCACCGTGGTTGGCATCGGTGCGATCGGTGCGTTTTATGTACTCACGCTCTATCTCGGGATTGGTGCGATGACGAGCGGGGCCCTCGATCCAACCGATTCGAACATGTCGGCGCCGCTCTTGGCGAAGACGTTCGGCGACGGACTGTTTGCGGTCATCAGCGCTGTCGCGTTTACGACGGTGCTCGGAACTGTCAGCGGACTCATCCTCGCCGGCGCGGGAGCGGTCGCGCACGATCTTCTAAAGGATGTCTTTCAGCTGAAGTTGGATGATCGCGGGCAGGTGCGCGCGGCGAAGATCGCGTCGGTGGCGCTCGGGCTCGGCGCAGTTGGGCTCGGCATTCTTTTTGAGAAGATGAACGTGACGTTCCTCGTCGGTTGGGCGTTCAACGTCGCCGCGAGTGCGAATCTTCCAGCGCTCGTCATGCTGCTCTTCTGGAAGCGCACGACCAAAGAGGGAATCATCGCGGCGATGTCGGTTGGGCTCGTCACGAGTCTCGCGTGGATCCTTGGGTCCGCGGACACGCTGGAAAAAGTGTTCGGCTACTCCGCCGCCGATGCGTCGGCGCGCGCACTTGTGCCCTTTAGCCAGCCTGCGATCGTCACGGTGCCGCTTGGCTTCCTCACGCTCGTCGTTGTTTCGCTGCTCACCTCGCGTGCGCAGACTTCAAGTGAACGCGCCGCACAGGTGTGACCTGCGCGGCGCGTCTTTGATGTTCAGTGTGATCGGTTTGGAACTGCACCGAGGCGCGATTACGCGCGGCTGCGGTACGAGCCATCTGAGGTCGAGATGATGACCTTCTCGCCGATCGTGATGAAGGGCGGGACACGCGTCTTCAAGCCGGTTTCGCAGGTCGCTTCCTTGAGTTGGTTGGTCGCGGTTGCGCCCTTGATGCCTGGAGGCGTGTCGGTGATTTCGAGGGTGACGGTGAGCGGGAGTTCGACCGAGATCGCTTTGCCGTCGCACCAGAGGACGATGATCTGCGTGTTCGGCAGGACGTACAGCGCGAGATCGCCGACGACTTCCTTCGAGAGTTCGACTTGGTCGTAGCTCTCGAGATCCATAAAGATCGACTTGCCGCCTTGGTCGTAGAGGTACTCCATCGTGCGGCGGTCGAGGTCGACCTGCTCGACGTCTTCACCCGAGCGGAGTCGCTTTTCGATCAGCGAGCCCGACTTCAAGTCGCGGATCTTGATCTGAACGAACGCCCGCAGGTTGCCGGGGGTGCGGTGCTCAGTTTCGGTAATCAGGAAGAGCTTGCCATCCATCTTGATGGCCATGCCGGGCGTCAGGTCAGTGCTATTCACAGTGAGGGTCCTCTCGTTGCCCGCGTCGCGGGGGCGCAGAGACTACCACAGACCGGCGCTCGAACGGAAGTCTTGGCGCGATCTACACTAAAGCAAGCGAAAGCGAAGCGAGTCGCGAGCGCTCGAATTCGGCGCGGTCGCCGGTGCGGCGGCTCGTGATTTGAGCGGTCGCCGCTGGCGGCGGCTCCCTCTGGCGACTCCCTATGGCGTCAAACCCGCCAGAGCGAGCGAAAGCGGACACCCTGCGCGGTTCACACCAGAGCGAGCAAGTTGCGAAGCAGGTTGCGAGCGCCCTAAAACGAAAAGACCCCCGACCGAAGTCGGGGGCGGAGGGAGGGAAAAGGGCTCGTTAGGAGGAGTCTTGCGACTCAACTCAGCAACAATGTGCACCCGATTTGAGGGAGTGCAAATCCTCGTAGTAATTTTTCTTGGAATTGCTCCAACAATCGATCCAAACCGCCGAACCCAACGGTCCGTCGGGGGATTTGAAGCTCGACATCCGCAACGGACACGCTCCGTCGAGGTATCGGCTCCCCCCCAAAGTCCTCGGACGCCCTTGGAAGCCCTTGGAAGCCCTTGGACGCCCTTGGACGCCTTTGGACGCTTTTGAACGCCCTCGGAAGCAGCGGGGAGCTAGCCCAACTTTCGGCTCGGGTAAACTTCTCGTTCTGACCCGGTTGGCCCGGGCGCAATCTGCAATCGCAAGACCGACGAATGAAGGATCTCATGCTCGATCCCGTCCGATTTTCATCCATGTTTCC
>JBJOHQ010000093.1:0-2993 GCA_046047595.1 Planctomycetota bacterium
GCACGCGGATGACCTCTCGCTTTGGGGTCGATTTCGCGCGACGAATCCAAGTTCGTTGCCTGCGATTGAGTCGATGTCTGCGGGGATCGGGCACACGGCGTTCGTCCTCGCCGACGGCAGCGTGCACGTGTGGGGCGACAACTACAACTACGCGGTCGCAACGCCGCCCTCGATGACCGATGCGGTTGAGGTGGGGGTCGGTCAGTTCCATGCGGTCGCGCGTCGCAAAGATGGCAGCGTTGTTGTTTGGGGAAGCACGCTGAGCGGTCAGGGCAACGTTCCTGCGGGACTTCTCGCGACGGCAATCTCGGTGGGTGGTTCGCACACGCTTGCGTTACGAACGACGGGCACGGTTGCTGCGTGGGGGTTGAACGACTTGGGACAAAGTACGGTTCCCTCGGGTGTCGGAGCGGCGACGCAAATTGCCGCCGGGCACCGTCACAGCCTCGCGCGCCGAACGAATGGAACGGTGGTTGGGTGGGGTTGGAATCAAAGTGGACAGACGACGGTGCCTGTGGCATCGAACGGCGCGATTCAAATTTCCGCGGGCAACAGTTTCAGTGCGGCGTTGATGCCGTCAGGTTCGGTGGTGACGTGGGGATCGTGGCCGAATACGCCTCCAGCGGTGCAGAACTTCACGCGCATCGAGTGCGGTGAGAATCACCTCGTTGGTTTGCGCGGAGATGGTTCCGTCGCTGCATGGGGCTTTGCGAATTCGACTGGGACGGACATTCCAGCCTTGAGCGCGCCGGCGGTGTCGATCGCGGCGGGTAATGGCTTCACCACGATTCTGCAATCGAACGGTGAAGTTGTCACCGCTGGGCCGTCGGATGTGTGCGCGACTGGTTTCCCTGAGATCGAGAAAGTTCGTGCGATCGCCGCCACCGACAAGACCATTGGTTTCGTCGATGCCTCGGGCGAGGTGCGCGTGATCGGTGAACTCGCGTGGTCCAACAGCGGCGTCGTTCCAAGCGATCTTGGCGAAGTTGTGTCGCTCGCTGCGACGCACGGTGGGTTCTGTGCGTTGCGATCCGATGGTTCGCTCCGCACGTGGGGTTCGACCTCCACACTCAATCCACCGGCGCTTGCTGATGTTGTAGAGATCACGGGCGGTGGCTCGCACTTCGTCGCGCGTCGCGCCAACGGGGCGGTTGCATGTTGGGGTTCGAATGCGAGTGGGCAGTGCAACGTGCCTGCGAAACTCGGCACGGTGACACAGATTGCCGCTGGCGATGCGTTTTCGATCGCAGTGCGCTCGGATGCCTCGATTGTTGGATGGGGGAGCAACGCTGATGGCGCGCTCGAAGTTCCGACGCTTCCTGCGAATCCGCGATCGATCGACGCAGGGAACGCGCACGTCGTGGTCGTGCGCGGCGACGGGACTGTCGCTGCGTGGGGTGCGAGTACGAGCGGGCAACTCGCAGTTCCTGCGGGACTCGATCGCGTGACCGAAGTCGCATGTTCGAATTACGCGACGGTTGCTGTTCGCGAGGACGGAACGATCGTGGTTTGGGGCGGCGGTACGACGCCTGGCTTCGGGCCATCTCCCGCGCCGAGTGGAATCACCGATGTGGTCAAAGTGGTTGCGAAGGGATCGATCGCAGTCGCGGTTCGTCGCGCGACCTCGAGTGTGCCTGGCGATGTCAACGGCGACGGCGCGGTCGATGCGTCTGATCTCTCACTGCTTTTGAGTCAGTGGGGAGCGCCGGGGTCAGCGGATCTTGATCAAAGCGGCGAAGTGAGCGCGGCGGATCTCGCGCTCCTGCTCAGCTACTGGTCGTGAGCGCGGGTTGGCGCGGGTTGAAACGGTGCACGGCACGTGCCATGCAGTGCCAGGCACTGGGTGGCACGTGCCGTGCACTGTCTGGCACCGTCGTTCTCCACACCGCGGAACCGCGTTACTGCGATCGTGCTCCGCCCTGCTTCCCGTCCTGCTTCCCGCCTTGTTTGGCGTCTTGCTTGGCGTCCTGCTTGCGCTCTTGCTTGAGCGCGATCGGGACATAGCCCGCCTCGAGCCCCTTGGGCGGCGTGACAATGAGCGCTGCGTCGAGCGATGCGAGTGAGCCCGTCGTCGGCGGCGCGATGTACTCGCGCTCCTTCGTCCACGCGCGGTGGATCAGTTCAACGCGACGCTGCGCCTCTTCGCGCTCGGCATCGGTGAGGCCAGCGTTGAGCATCGCGGGTTGATCGGCGAAGCGGTACCACGCGTAGGTCACGGTGCTGCCATCGCCGAGCGTCGTTTCGAAGGGCCCTGCAACGGGGCCAGGCTTCTTGAACGGGCTGTCCGCTTCTTCGGGCGTGACGTATGCGCCTTCACCCTTCTCGCGCGGCGTATTGAAACGAAGCTTCGCAAGGCCGGTCGCGCTCGGAACGTCTTTCGCGTCGACTGCGGTCCAAAGCGGCTTCTTACCTTCGCGACTTTCACGACCTTCGCGCGGCGTGAGCCGGAAGTACTCAGGCAAGCGCACGCGCGAGCCGCGACCTTCGGCGGCTTCATCGACGGGCTTTACGAACGCTTCGTTCCACGTGTATCCGTACGAATACTCATCGTGCGCGACGGGTGTGCCGAACGCGCGCCAATCGATGTCGCGGCGCTCGTCTTTGTCGGTTTTCTCCGAGAAAATGCGCCACGTCGATCCGCCGCCACTCTTGAAGCGTTGCACATGCGACGCCGCCGGATCGAGCGCGCCGCTCGCGGGGCTTCCGCCGGCGAACCACGCACGCACAGCGTCGGGAAGCGCGGCGCGTGTGTAACTCGTCAAACGATGCAACACCACGGTGCGGCCAGAAGCGTCGACCGGGAACGATGTCGGCGCGACGCGCGCGTAGGTCGTGCCGTCGGCGGTTTCGGCAGCGATCGACGCGGGGACCCACTGCGTTTCCATCTGGAACGCCTTGTTCGGATCGCTCGCACGTGTGTCGAGCAGTTTGCCCGCGAGTTCGGGGCGCGTGAGGATGTTCTCCGCCCAAAAGTGCGGCGTGAAGAACGCGAC
>JBJOHQ010000094.1:0-5036 GCA_046047595.1 Planctomycetota bacterium
ACGGCTGTAGTTTCAATCGTGTGATGAGAAGCCCGTGACAGAGCCCGATGAACGCGCTCATCGCGAGCACCGTTGGAATCACTTGCCACGGCGTCCATTCGTGTTCGATGAGAAGCCACGGTGTCATGATTCCCGCGAGGCACACCACCGAACCAATCGAGAGATCGATGCCGCCCGTCACAATCACCAGCGCTGCGCCAAGCGCGAGCACCGAGTAGAGCGCGGTGCGATTCGTCAACTGCATCAGGTTGATGCCGGTCGTGAAGTTCTCCGCGAAGAAAATGCTGTAGACGAGAATCGCGAGAAAGATGCCGATGATGCCAAGCGCGCGCTTCATGCGTGTGTTCCCGTCCGATGCGCGTGGGCGGCTCCGCCCGTCGCGAGGTGCATGATGGCGACTTCGGTCGCTTCGTGGGCGGCAAGTTCGCCCGCGATCGCGCCGTCGTGCATCACGATGATGCGGTCAGCGAGCAGGAGCACTTCTTCCAACTCGCTCGATGCAAAGACAACTGCACTGCCCGCTTCCGCGAGGCGGCGAACTTCAGCATGAATCTCCGCGCGCGCGCCGACGTCGACGCCGCGCGTCGGTTCATCAAGAAGGAGCACCTTCGGGTCAACCGCAAGCCAGCGGCCGATGACCGTCTTCTGCTGATTACCGCCCGAAAGCGTTTGCACACGCCGCGCGGGCTGCGGCGGGCGCAACTGCATGCGCGCGATCATGCGCGACACAAGACTCGGCTCCGCGCGCTGATCGACCAAACGCGCGCGACTCGTTCGATCAATCCACGCGAGCGACATATTCATCGCTACGGGATTTTCAAGGAAGAGTCCGTTGCGCGCGCGATCTTCGGGCACGATCGCAACACCGCGGCGAACGCGCGACGACGCATCCCCGCGTAGCGCGTTCCCATCAAGTCGTACTTCGCCACCATGCGTGGTGACGCCCGCGATTGCTTCGAGGACTTCCGTGCGACCTGCGCCGACAAGCCCCGCGAGCCCAACGATTTCACCAGCACGCACGTCAAACGAAATCGGTCGGCGACGTCGATGCGCGCTCGTGAGCGCCGCAACCTCAAGACGCACCGCAGCATCCGTGGCAACGTCGCGCCGCGCGCTCGCCGCGATATCGCGTCCAACCATCAACCGCTCGATCATCGCGCGGTCGTACTCGCCGCGCACGAGTTCGCCAGTCTTCCGACCATCGCGCAATACGATCACGCGATCAGCGATCTTCATCACTTCGTCGAGGTGATGCGAAACAAAGACAACCGCAACGCCCGCGCGTCGCAGTTCATCCATGATTTCAAGCAGTCGATCGGTTTCGCGCGTCGTGAGACTCGACGTTGGCTCGTCGAGAATCAAAACGCGTGACTCAGTCGAAAGCGCTTTCGCAATTTCAACCAGTTGTCGTTGCGCGATCGGCAGGGTTCCGCAAAGGGTGCCCGGATCAATCTCAAGCCCAACGCGCGCGAGCCACTTGCGCGCATCGGCACGCATGCGCGCGCGATCGAGAAACCCAAAGCGCGATGGCTCGCGCCCGAGGTAGATCGAGCCCGCAACATCAAGATTTTCGGCGAGATTCAACTCTTGATGGACAAGCGCGATACCCGCGCGCGTCGCATCACGAACACCGTCAAGTTCAACTTCGCCAAGTGCCCCGCTCGCGTCGGCAACCTCAAGCGTGCCTTCACTCGGTTGCACAACGCCCGACAGAATCTTGAGGAGCGTGGACTTCCCCGCGCCGTTCTCGCCAACGATCGCGAGCACTTCGCCACCGCGCACGTCCGCGTCGATCGCGGCAAGCGCAGTGACGCCCGCATAGCGGCGGCCAACGCCGCGCACGCGCAGAAGAATTGGTCGTTCAGAAGTCATGCGAAAGGGTCAATCGTGAGCAAACTCGCTCTCGTCGCGCTCGTCCCTTCCATCGCCTCCTCGCGCGGCCTCCTCGCGCGGCCTCCTCACGTGGCCTCGTCACTTGCCCTCTTTCCCAGCCTTGATCTTCGCCTTGAGGTCCTTCCAGAACGCTTCCGCGTTGTCCTTCTTGATGACCTTCGCGGGGATGTTGATGATGCCGTTTGCGGGCACCATCGACATGTCGCCCTTCGTGAACGCGTTGAGGACCTTCACGCTTTCGTAGCCGTAGCCGTACGGATCTTGGACGACCGTTCCGAGCACGAAGCCTTCCTTGATCGCGGCGATGACATCGGCGCCTTCGTCGAACGCGGCAAGTTGAACCTTGCCTTCCTTGCCGGTCTGGCGAATGACTTCGACCGCGAGCGTCGAGTTGTATTCAAAGAGGCCCGTCATCAGCGCGAGATCAGGGTGCTTGATCATCACGTCTTCGATGTTCGCCTTCGCCTTCGCGCGATCGAACGAATCGGTCCACGTGCCGACGATCGTGTAACCCGCTTCGGTGAAGACCTTCGAGGGTTCGTCGTAGCGCGTTGGATCGGGCGTGCGGCCGAGGAGCCCGTCGATGAAGCCTTGGCGACGACGCTTCGCGTTGTCTTGCTCGAGACGACCGATGAAGATCGCGACCTTGCCACCCTTGCAGCCTTCGCGTGCAAGCTTGCCGCACATGAGGCCTGCGTCGTAGTTGTCCATGCCGATGTAGCAGAGACGCGGCGCGTTCGGCGCATCGGAATCGTTCGTGATGAGGAGGCTCTTCTCAGCAACGAGGTTGAGCACTTCCGCTTGGTTCGTCGGATCAATCGGGCTCACCGAGATGCCGTCGATCCCCTTGATGACGAGATCTTCGAGCATGCGCTTTTGGTCGCCGAGGCCGCCGCCAGGGAACTCGACCGTCACGTCGCAATCGATGTCCTTCGCCTTGCCTGCAGCGATGGCGCCCGCCTTCGCGATCGTCCAGAAGTCGGCGACACCGTTCGAAACGAACGCGACGTGCGAACGCTTCTTCGGCGCCGACTTGTACGCGGCGATGCGCTCCTTCTGCGCGGCGACGAGATCGCCCGCAAGAGGTGCGGCGGCGAGCAGGCCGAAGCTGAGGCTCGCAAGGGCAACGACGGAAACAAGCTTCTTCATGGTGTTTTCCTCATGCTTCACGCGGCGCGTCAACCGACCGTCATGCCGCCGTTGACGTGAATGTCTTGACCAGTGACGAAATCAGATGCTTCGCTCGCGAGGTAGACGACGGTTCCCGCGAGATCCTTTGGAACACCCCAACGACCCATCGGAATGAGCCGTCGGTAGCCTTCCTTCTCGTGCTCGGGGTCGTTCGCGTGGCGCTCAACCGGAATCCAACCCGGCGCGATCATGTTGACCGTGATGTTGAAGGGCGCGAGTTCGTTCGCCATCGAGCGCGACCAACCGATTTGTGCGCCTTTGGCCGCGACGTACGCCGAGAACGGCGCAACGCCACGATTGAAGACCTCGCTCGTGATGTTGATGATGCGGCCCCACCGCTGCTTTTTCATGTGCGGCAGCACTTCGAGCGTGAGGAGGTATGGGCTCTTCACGAAGAAGTCGAGCATCGATTGATAGAACGCCCAGTCGTACTGCTCGATCGGCTTCAAGGGCTGCGCGGGCGTCGCGTTCGGAATGAGAATGTCGATCGGACCGAGTTCCGCCGTGATCTGCGCGCACAGCGACTTCACCTCGGCAGGGTCGATCACGCTCGCGCGATAGAGCCCGCCGGCGTAACCCGCGGCCTTGTATTCGGCGAAGGTTTCTTCGGCCCACTCCTTGCCATTCGCGTAGTTGAAGGCGACCTTGGCGCCCGCTGCGCCGAGCGCGAATGCCATCGCTTTGCCAAGGCCCTTCGAAGAACCGGTGACCAGTGCGACCTTGCCATCGAGACGGAAGTTCGGAGCGTGCAGAGAAGCGTGAGTTTGACCGTGCATCGGGAGCGCCATGCTAACGCCGCGCGCCCGCCGATTGCGGCAATCGCGGCGGTTCAGGCGGGATTTCGCATGTAGGTCGCGCGTCGCCAGAGCCACTCCATCGGTCCGATCGAGAAGCGATGCAACCAGATCGTCGCGGCAACAACGAGTGATGCCCAGACGGCGAGGGCGACGAGCGAGAGACGCGCGTCCGACATCGTGCCAAAGAGCGCGAAACCCCACCACGAGGCGAGCGCCGTACAGACGATCGACTCGGAGAGGTAGACCGTGAGCGACATGCGGCCTGTTCGCTCGAGCGCCGTCGCGAGGAATGCGGGGAGCCGCGGGCCCCACTCGATGATGGCGCACGCATAGGTCAGCGGCAGCGAAAGCGCGCCAACTTCGAGAAGTACGAGATGCCAGAACGCGGCCGCTGGGTTGTCAAGACCGAAGATCCAGAACGCGCCCGGCGCGAGAAGCGCGGCGGGCAAGCCAATCGCGCCTGCGACGAGCGCGATCTTCCGTCGACGGCGCGATGCGTTCGGGTCGCTCGCGAAGAGCCCAGATCGAAGCGCGTACAGGCCGAAGAGCATCATCGTGAGGACATGCCATCCGTAGCCGAAGATCGCGGCGATGTACGAGAATGCGAAGTTCGTCGCGCGGAAGAGCAACGCATCGAGGAACGGCCCTTCGCGCATCGCTGCGATTTCCGCGGAAATCCACGCGGACGAACGAATGTTGAAGTTCGCCTCAACCATCGCCTGCCAACCGCGCGGCGCGTTGGACTCGCCCGCAGCAGCCGCGGCCGCAGCAGCCGCTTCTTCCGCGGCGCGCGCTTCTTCGATGGCTGCCGTGAGTTCGGGCGGATCAATTGGCTCGGGGAACGAGGCGACGATCCACTGCATCGAAGCAGCGGCAACGCTGATGAAGAGCGTGATGCCCGCAACTACACCTGCCGCGATGAGGAGCGTGCGCGGCGAGAGTCGCGCGCAACAGAGGATGATCACGCCGACGCACGCGTACAACGTGAGAATGTCGCCGTACCAAACGATAATCCCGTGAAACAAGCCAATCGCAAGAAGTAGACCGAGGCGACGAAGCCCCGGGCCCCAACGCGCATCACCCGCATCGGCCGCGCGGGCGGCCTGCATCGCGAGGCCGAAACCAAAGAGGATCGAGAAGAGCGAGATGAACTTG
>JBJOHQ010000095.1:0-2655 GCA_046047595.1 Planctomycetota bacterium
CAGTCGAACATGGAATGGAACGTCGACTCGTCCAACGAGGCGGACCGCGCAAAGTCGATCGCCGGCAAGTTGCCCATTCGTTCGTTCAAGGCGCCGCATGTCACTGCGAACACGCCGCAGAGTGACGTTCCTGGAAATTGGCGCGTGGCCTCGGCTGAAACCGTTGGTTCGTTCACCGCAGTGGGCTTCTGGTTCGGCGCCGACCTTGCTCGCGCATTCGATCTCGACGTACCCATCGGCCTTGTCGATATTTCGTGGGGCGGCACACGCATTGAGCCGTGGATTCCGCTCGACTTGATGCTCGCGTCTTCGGCGCCATCGATCAGCGAGCCCGCGAAAGAACTGCAAACGCGTGTGCAAGCGTTCAAACCGATGACCGCGGAAGAGCGTGAGGTGCAGGTCGCAAAGGAAGCAGAACGATTTCGTACCGCACGCGCTGACTACTGGAAGCGTGCATTGGCCGACGAGATCGGCGGTCGCGAGTCGTGGTCGAATCCGCAGAA
This sequence comes from Planctomycetota bacterium, assembly GCA_046047595.1. Classification (GTDB taxonomy): domain Bacteria; phylum Planctomycetota; class Phycisphaerae; order Phycisphaerales; family SM1A02; genus QWPT01. The sequence continues at coordinate 504 of JBJOHQ010000095.1, forward strand.
ACTCGCCGATTTTCCGCAGGCATGGCGCGATACCGCGATGCCCGCGTTCTACTCCGCGCTCGACGCGAAACTCGATGGATTCGACGGTTTCGTGTGGTTTACGCGCTCCATCGAAGTGCCGAACGCGTGGGAAGGTCGAGCGCTTTCACTCACGCTTCCTCCGATCGATGATGCCGACGCAGTTTTCGTCGACGGTGTTGAGATTGGAAACACTGTCGGAGATTGGACGCGACGTCGTGTCTACGAAATTCCGAATGGATTGAAAGCGGGCACGCACCAAATCACGATTGCGGCTCTTGATCTCCACGGCCAAGGCGGCATGGCGAACGGCGCGATGAAACTTGTGCTCACGGGGAGTGACGATTCGCTGGATCTTGCTGGCGCGTGGAAGTGGCGCCAAGGTGGCGGCGTGCCGCGCGTTGGTGTGCCTGCGCCGCGCGACATCATGAAGGTGCCAGGTATGGAGCCGCACGAACCAGCGGCGATTTGGAATGCCATGATGGCGCCCGCGATCACGTTCCCAGCGCGCGGCGCGATTTGGTACCAGGGCGAATCGAATGCGAGCGAGCCAGAGAAGTATCGCAAGCTGCTTCCGCTCTTGATGGAATCGTGGCGCGTGAAGTCGGGCAACCCAGAACTTGCGTGGGGCATCGTGCAGCTCGCGGCATTCCAGCCATTTGTTGAGAATGAGCCGGCGCAAGGCGCTTGGGCACTCTTGCGCGAAGCACAATTCCGCGGTGCGCGCGAAGGTCGCGGCGGATTCGCGAGTGCGATTGATCTTGGTGACGCAGCCGACATTCACCCGCGCAAGAAGCGTGAAGTTGGCGAGCGTCTCGCAGCGTGGGCGCGCGCGACGGTGTACGGCGAAGCGAATGTCGCATGGCAAGGCCCTGAACTCGTGAACGCATCGCGCGAGAATGGCAACAACGTTCGATTGCGTTTCGATCATGCGCAGGGATTGCGAGCCCTCGGAGAAAGTTCTGGCCGACATCCTGGCGGATTCGCACTTGCGGGTGCAGACGGGAAGTTTGTGTGGGCAAACGCGTTGATCATGGATCAAGGTCGCGATGGCATTGTGCTTTCGGCGCCTGGTGTGACGGATCCAGTGGAGGTTGTCTACGCGTGGCAAAACAACCCTGAGCGCGCCAATGTCGTGAACGGCGCGGGGCTTCCAATGATTCCGTTCCGAGCAAAGATCGAGCGTTGAGCCGTGAGAGTGATCGCGCCAATCTTCGTGGCGGCCGCTGCCGCGTACTCCACGCATGCTGCGTTGCATGCAAGCGGCGAGGAGCGAGATATCGCACTTCCCGCGGAGATTCGGCCGCTTTTAGAAGCGCATTGCATCGATTGTCATGATGGGCCGCGCGGGAAAGGCGGACTTGATCTCGCGCCTGCGCTTGAACGAAACCAGATCGGCGAGGCGCTATTGCGTGCGCTCCGTAAGCGGCTTTCGAAGCGCGATATGCCGCCCGCCGACGAAGAGATTCGGCCGTCACGCGAGGAATATGCAGCGGCCGTCGCTGCAATTGATGCAGTTGTCGCTCCGACGACGCGCGAGGTTCCAAACGTTCGTCGACTCAATCGTGCGCAATACGCGGGCTCGGTGCGTGATGTCTTCGGTGTCGATACTGCGAGCGAGATCGTCGAGCGCATGCTCCCTGCAGATGAGATTGGAGAAGGCTTCGATACGACCGGCGACACGCTTGCGCTTCCGCCGCTTTTGCTCGAGAAGTACTTCGATGTTGCGGAAGCGATCGCGGCTGACGCGGTGCCCGATGAACGACCGCGTCGCGTCCTTGTTTCGCCAGAACGCTTGGAACGCCGTGGACAGGGCGGTACGTACGACGGCCTTGCGTGGCTCTCGACAAACGGCACGCTGCGCGCGTCCGTTGAGATTGCCCGCACGGGGAGGTATCGCATCACGGTTGATGTTGCGGCGCAGCAAGCAGGCGATGCGCTTGCTCGGATGGCGCTGCGCGTCGACGAGAAGTCAATCCGCGAGGAAGACATTTCAGCCGATCGCGCAAAGCCTCAGCGCGTCGCGTGGGAAGGTGAACTCAACGCGGGCACGCGCATCGTTGGCGTGCAATTTCTCAATGACTTTTGGGATCCGAACGCGGCGGATCGAACGCGACGTGATCGAAATCTCGGC
>JBJOHQ010000096.1:0-3763 GCA_046047595.1 Planctomycetota bacterium
GCAAGCGCGGTGCTGTGCGCGATTGGTCCGACCGAAACAGCCTTCGCCCAACAGCAGATTCAACCGCAGCGGATCGGTGGCCCCGCCAATCAGGGCTCGCGTATCCAAAGCGGCGTGAACAACGTGCCGTCAGGCAGCGGCAATCGTTTGGGCGATGGGTCAGGGATGGGCGGGCAGACCTTTGATTGGTCGCGCGGTGGTGGGTCGGGGCGTGCGATGGGAAGCGGCAACGCGCTCGATCGCAATAACCAGGTTGGAAGCGGTGGGTCGAACAACGCCGCGACACCCGTTGACTACAACGCGCGCAACCTTGTCGTGACGAACAGCGTTCCTGGCGGTCGCGGTTTCCGCGGCTCGGTGGGCTACACCGCCGATACCGACTTCCGCGCGCCGACCGGTTCCGATGCGCTGTACAACTTCCGCGCGGATAGCGCGCTGTCGAATCCCGCGTTTGTCAGTTCCACGTTCGCGAAAGATCGCTTCCAAGTCGCTCAAGGCTTGGGTGTCTTCGAATTCCGTCGCGCATCGACTCCGCTCAGTCTCAATGACCAAGCGAACGCCGGTCGATTGCCGGACAGTCGCGTGCGGCTCGATCGAGCCAACGCGCAAATGGCGTTTGGCCGCATGAACTGGGATCTCGGCGAAGACCGCATGATTGCCCGTGGGCAGGCTGCGAACGGCGACGCGATTCGATACATCGTGTCGCCGCTGCGTGGATTGCAGGCTGAGAGCCTCACCGATCCGATCGTCAGTTCGGGCCTCGGCGTGTATGAGCAAGCGCGTGCGCGCGCGGATATCCGCTCTGGCCTCACCACCGCCGAGGATTACCTGAAGGCGATGGGCACGAACTATGGCGGCGCAACGCGAATTGAAGGACAGATCGCAGCGAAGCCGCTCGGCGACGACCTGCGCGTGCAGAACGCGCGGATGATGCCGAAGACATACTTTGATCTCGTCGAGGACCTTGAGAAGCGCGCCGCGGAGAAGACCGGTGCGAAGGGCGGCGGGCTCGAGGCGGTGCGCGAACAAATCGGCGAATTCGGTTCACTGCCGTCGGCGGGTGAAGGGGTGCTTCCGAGGCAGCCTGGCTCGGAAGTTCCGGGCAGCGAAACTTCCGATGAGACGAAGCCCGCCACCGCGCCCTCCACCGCACCCTCCACCGCGACTGGCACGGAGCCTCAAACGAACTCAGGGCTCAAAGTTCCAGAAGGCGGCGAAGGCGATCGCGAGAAGAAACTCGAAGAACAGCGTGGCAAGTTGCTGCCCGTTCCCGACATTGCGGAAATTCTGCGCCATGGACGCAAGTTCTCGCAGTTGGGCACCGACGAGAAGCGCCGCGTGGACGAACTCGTTCGTCAGGGCGAAGACGCGCTTCGTGCGGGCGAGTATTTCCAAGCGGAACGACGATTCCAACAAGCGCAAACCATCGCTTCGGACAATCCGCTCGTTGAAGTCGGTGTCGCGCATGCGCAGTTGGGTGCGGGCCTTTATCTCTCCGCGGGACTCACGCTGCGCAATCTCTTCACAGCGAATCCAGAGCTGATTGACGCGACGTATGACGCGAAGCTCTTGCCGACGGGCGAGCGGCTTGGCGATGCGATGCGGTTGATGCGCGAGCGCGTGAACCGCGGTGACGACGCGCCGGGATATGGCCTCGTGCTTGCGTACATTGGTCACCAAACTGGTGATCGTGCATTGGTCGAGGAAGGCCTTGCTGCAATCACGGGCAACGCCGAGCTCGATGCGCAGCGCGAATTGCTGAAGGGCATTTGGCTCGGAACCAAATGAAACCTGACGCGAAACCTCACGCGAAAGCTCGCGTGAACTCGCACACGCATTCTTCGGTGCATACGACGCCGAATATGACACCGCATATGACGGCAAGCGCGAATGAACGTCGCGCATTTCAAGCGACGCGCGCACGCGAAACACTTGTGCATGCATTCGAGAGTGTGATCGCGCGTCCGCACGAGATCACGATCGGGTCCGCGCATGGTCGCGTCAATCTGATCGGTGATCACGTTGATTACGCGGGTGGTTTGGTGTTGCCGATCGCGACGCCTGAGACAACGTCGGTTGCGATGGCCGCAGTGCGCAGTCACGAGGATCATTTCACCAGTGCATTTTCGGGTGATCCTTCCTGGAGTCGTTACGCGCGCGGTGTCATCACGGAACTTCGCTTGTTGGGAATCAACGTGCCACCAATCGCGCTTGCGGTTGCGAGCGACGTACCTGTCGGTGCTGGGCTTTCCTCGAGTGCCGCACTAGAGATTGCTGTTGCGCGTGCGGCGCTTGCGCTCGTTGGTCGATCCATGCCACCCGCAGACATCGCGCGCCTCGCGCAACGCGCGGAACATGTGCATGCGGGTGTACCGTGCGGCATCATGGATCAGTGGTGCGTTGCGCACGCGGATCCCGACGCCGAGCGACGCGATGCGATCTTGCTCGACTGTGCACGTCAGAAGCATGAAGTCGTTGCGCTTCCCGCGACACTACGGATCGAAGTGATGGACTCGGGAGTGCGTCACGCGCTTCGTGATGGTGGATACGCCGCACGTCGGCGCGATGTCTTTGAAGCAGCCGAGCGATTGTCGAGGCCTGTCGAAGAGCTCGCGTCTGCGAGCGAGGGTGAGGTCGCGCGCCTTCCTTTGCAACTCGCGCGCCGAGCGCGACATGTTGTGACCGAAGTTGCACGCGTCCGCGCGGCGGTCGAGGCACTGCGCTGTGGGGATCTCGCGCAGTTCGGACGATTGCTCCAAGAGAGTCATCTATCGCTGCGTGATGACTTCGATGTCTCGACCCCCGAAGTTGATCGCGTCGTCGACGAGGCGATGGCGCGCGGGGCGCTTGGCGCGCGGATGACGGGCGGCGGCTTTGGCGGATGCGTGGTCGCTGCCTTCTCGGTGGTGCCTGGCACCGAAAATACATGCACCGAAAAATCTCAGAGGTTCTGAGAGAAGCACCCTTCCGCAACGGACTCCTTTCGAAGCCGCACTCGTCCGCGGCTCCCAAACTTGACTCCGGGTTTCGACCCCGAAAGGACCTCCCATGCGCAATCTCACTTCCATTCTCGCTGCCGCTGCCACGTTGACTGCCTCGACGGTCGCTTCTGCCGCCGCATTCGGCGGACTCACCGCGTCTGCTGGCCTCCTCCGTTGCACGACTGGTGTCTCGCAAGCCACCAACGCCGCGGTCATCGCGACCAACTGGGTCGAGATCGATTACTGCTCGGGTTACACCGAGTACCTCACCTTCACCGCAACCAGCGCGACAGCCGTCGAAGCGATCGGCGCCAACGCCGCGGTGTACGGCGTTGTCGCGAGTGCGACGACGACGAACTACAAGCTCATCGTGCACACGCCGGGCGACGCGGTGATTTCTGTGCGCATCATGGGCAGTCCAAACACGAAGATGGGCTTCGATCGCACCGCGCCAAATCCAGGCACCGCTGGTTCGCTCGCGGGGCAAGACTTGGTGCCAATCTCGATGACTGGCGCTTGGATCGTCTACGCGCACCTCACCGATGAAATCGCAATCTGCCCGGCGATCCCGCGCAAAGACCTCTTCGCATCGCTTCATCTGCGTTTCTCGGATTGCTTCAAGTACGGTGACTACCTCAGCTTCAAGATCGATACCGATCGTGTGAACTGAGTCGAACAACAAACGATTCAAAAACACAGCGCGCCATGCGTGATCACGAGTGGCGCGCTGTGTTCGATTTCAGGGCGACGAAGTTCAAATGAACTCGTGCAAGATGTGCTCG
>JBJOHQ010000097.1:0-12284 GCA_046047595.1 Planctomycetota bacterium
GACGAGTCCCTGCGTCAATCAGCGACGCGCGCGCTCATCAGCGAACGCGCGGACGACTCGACCGCGCTGCAAATGACGACGCCGCAAGGAACGCGTGACGGCACCGATGGCCCCGATTGGATCGTGTTCCATCCATCGCTCGGTTCGCTCATCCGTTGGAATGCGGTGGACGGCGTGCGTCCTTTTGCGGGGAGCCCGATTGCCGCAGGCCGCATCGATGCACGACGCACAGCGTTTCTCGTTGGGAACCGCGTGCGCATTCGTTTCCTCGACGATCCGTCAGGCGAGGCCGAAGGCCGCATGCGCATGGACAGCGGAGTTGCCGAACCGGGTCTCGGCACCGTGCTCTTTGATTCGATCGCCGTGCCTCGTGCGATTGCTCCGATCGACGGTGCCCCTGCGCTGCTCCTCGTCGCACCCGATCGAAACGGAGTGCGCCTCCTCATTGCACGACTCCCGGTGCAGTGAGTCTCTGAAGGTTGGCGGAATGCCGACGCTGCGCGCCGCAGACGCACGAGTCAAGGTGCGAAAGAAAAATCGCGCCCTGTCGTGTGGACAGGGCGCGGAGTTCAGTTGAGCTGAGCATTTGGCGGCGCGATTGAGCGGTCGCGGATGACCAAACGCGCTTAGACGGTCGACCGAAGGTACCGACGAGAGTCAACTCGCCAGTCGGCACACGGTGCTACCAGGCCACTCGGCGACTGGGCTACTGCGCGACCAATCACTCATCATCGTCGTCATCAGCGTCATCGTCGTCGTCGAGGAAATCATCGTCTTCGTCGCCGAAGTCGTCTTCCTCGTCTTCGTCCTCGTCTTCATCCTCGTCTTCGTCTTCATCCTCGTCTTCGTCGAGGTCTTCCTCCTCGTCTTCGCCGAGGTCGTCTTCATCCTCGTCCTCGTCTTCGTCCTCGTCTTCATCCTCATCTTCGTCGTCATCGTCTTCGGCGTCTTCATCACCGAAGTCGTCTTCGTCGCCGAAATCGTCGTCGTCGTCGTCGAGTTCGAAGTCCTCGTCCTCGTCCTCATCTCGGTCGAGCACGGCTGGAGCAGCGCCGCCGAAAGCAGACTGCCACGGTGCGGGAAAGAGTTGGGGATCGATGCGATCTGTGTCAAGCATGGTTTGCACGTTCCTGATCCGGTTCAGATACGTCCCTTCAATCAGTCGTTCACACATTCAACTCGTCGGACTTCACCGACCAACGGCGCGGGTGCTCGAAACAGAGCGACTCGCTCGGGCGGGTATCGGACGGATACCACTGAATATCTGAAAGATGAGAGCGGAAAAGTCCTGAAGAACTACGACGTTGGGGATGGACGACTCCCAAACAGACTCAACCACCTTTGGTCGAATCGGGGGGAGTTGTCGCGCGTTCATAGGTTCTTGTCAACCCCTCTCCTCGTCGGCAGTTCCCGTCGCATCCGCAGGAGGTTTTGTCCCGGCCGCGCCCGCGGCAGGTTCGACCTTGCCACCCCTTAGTTCGGTGCTCGGCGCGGTGCTCGGCTCGGTGCTCGGTTGGGGCTCGGCTCGGTGCTCGTCATGGAGCGGAAGCGGGACGGCAACGAGTGCGATCTTGGAGGAGAAGAGTAGCCAGCCATTGGCCACCAACGCCCGCTCCAAGGTCTCGCTCGGCATCCGGAACGCGAACGGCTCGCCTTCGATGCGCAGACCATGTTTCGGTGACAGTTGTTGGACGATGCAGGCATCGCCCGAGCCACGCATATCAAGGCCTTCGCGCGCGGGATCGAGCGGTGCCATTTCAATCAATGTGACGGACTTCTCAGTTGGGAACGCAAAGTTGTACGTTCCACCGCGCTCGGACGCGTTGATGCCGCGAATCTCGCCCGTCGGCCCGACGAGGAGCAGCCGATCGGTCATGTGAACGACCGCGCCCTCCGCTGTCAGGAAGATGCTGCGAATGGTCCGGTTTGGGTCGCCGATACCAGCAAGGCCGTCCCCGACAACGCCACCAGGAGCGACTTCGAGTGGGCGCGCGTCGCCCGCAAAGAGCGGCAGGACAGTCGGAATGTCGTTCGCGCTTCGGAAGAGCACGTTCGCACCAAGGAGAATCGGGCCACTTGATGCGCCCACAAACGCGTTCGTGGTGACAAGCGCGGGCCGAGGGGTGCCCATCGCGTCGACCGTCCAACGTTCGATGCCTTCATCGGTACCGATGAAAATCTCACCGAGCACTGTTGCGAACGCCCAACGAACAGGCATGCCTGAGTTTGGCTCCACTTCTGCGAGCAACTCGAGAGATCGCGGGTCTATGACAGCGACCGACGGTTCGGCGGATTGACTCGTTTGTCGTTGACCGCCGACGACGAAGCGCTGTTGGAAGAGCGATGTGCTGAAAATGCGCGGCAGCGGTGCATTCGCGAGGACAGGGTCGGGCCGTTCGTCGCGAAGCCCAAAGCGCGCGAGGCGGCCGTCGCGTCGTGCGAGCACGATGCTCTCGCCATCACAGGAAGGAATCACTTCACTCAGAACGAAGGGAAGTCCATTCGGGGCGCGCTCGGGCGTTTTCACCATGTTCGGGTCGTCGATCCAAAGCGCGGCCGCCTTGGGTGTTGACCAGAGCACTGTTCCATCGTTTGGATCGATGACGGTGACGTTCTCCCCACCTCCTGGGATGCGTTGGTACACCGCGACTCGATTTGAAGCCCACAAGACGCGCGGATCGCGGTCATCGAGGCGAAGCCGCCACGCGGGCTCGAGACTCTCGCTGCGGAGTCTCGTGAGGGCGCCATCAACGTGCGCAAGGATGATCGAGGGATCACGCCCCTCGAACGCAGGGCCGTCATACGCAGCGACTCGGCCGCGTAACTCAACACCCGAACCACGCTGTGCGCCGAGTTGTGGCAGCACGATGCCGGGCCGTTCGCCCGACGGACCAGTTCCGCCACTCGCGACGAGGAGTTCCGCCATCCGCCGTTCAAGCAAGACAGCCTCGCCGGCGAGCGGCGTCGCTTTGAGACGATCGCGGAACGTCTCGACAAGTTTCTCCGCGAGGTCGGTGCGGGCGGGAGGAATCAGACAGTCCTGAAGGACCGCGGCGAGGATGGTCGCAGCGCGGCGGTCGCCCACGGCTGCCGCTGCCTCGGTCGCCGCTTCGAATGCCGCTTGGGTACGCGGATGCGCGATCGACATCGCGACAAGCGTCTCGGGTGTGACAACACCCGTGCGTGCAAGCGCAAGCGCTTCCGCGGCGCGACGCTCGAGGTCCGCCGAGAGTTCGGTGTCGCGCGAAGCGATCGACGCAAGGCGCCCGAGTGCGTCGATGCGCACGGAGCGAAGTGCACCATCCTGTTCCACGAGCGTGGTCTGCGCATCAGCCGCGGATGCAAGGCGACGCCAAACGTCCGCTGCTTCGGCCGTGCGACCAGAGGTGCGCAGGAACTCGCCGCGTGCGAGTTCAACGCGCACCCGCAGGTCGACAGAGTCGGCAATGGCTAGCGCAATCTCGAAGGCTGGATCGCCCAATTCGGCGTGCCGCTGTGCGAGTTCGATGAGGTGCCCGATCAATTCTGTACGAAGGAGAGGCGCACCTTTCCCGCGCGCGATCGCCGCTTGTGCGGAACGCGCAGACTCAAGCGCGACAGCCCAACGTTCCGTGCGCTTTGCGAGTTCGAGGAGTGCAACCGCGGCCGCTGGGTCATCCGGGCTTGCGGCGAGTCGCGCACGCAAGATGTCCTCTGCGCGATTGGGTGGCATGAGCACGCGGAAGGAATCGTCACCCGCGACCACGATGCGGTCGCCGAGCATGACGGCGTTCCCCGGCGTTTGCTGCCCAATCCGCGAAAGCACGCGGCCGTTGCGCGCATCGAGGACGAGGTACTCTTCAAGTCCGGGCACAAGGACGCGATCGCCAGCAACCGAGACACGACCTCGGATTCCCTGTCGATTTCCACCGCCCGCACGTGCAGCCGCGCCCTCCGCTGTCGGTGCTGCCGCCAGCGACTCCGAGAGTGTCCAGAGTCGAGTCGAGAGATCGCGCGCATCGAATGCCGCGATATCGCTACCGACGGCCAGAACGAGCGGTGTGCCATCGGTGAGTGTGACAGGAACGAGATATCGCGGCGTGGTCCAAGTCGTTCCTGGGCCGATCGGTCGTTCCTCGCGCAACTGTCCGGTCGCGCGATCGAGCGCAACGACCGACGCATCGTCTGGCGCGATCGCGATGATGCGATCGCCGGCGGTGACCGGACCGGCGTACTCCCATGGCGTATTCGCCGTGCGCGGTTCCGCAAATGGGACAAGCGAACGACGCAACCACAGAATTGCGCCATCGGAGGCGCGGACCCGTGCGATCGCACCGAGCGGCGTCGAAACGGCCACGGCATCGCCATCTGCATGAATTCCCGCTTGTTTTCGCCCGTAGATACCGCGACCACCTGGCGCACCCGCGATGGTGGTTGCCCAACGCAGGCTTCCGTCATCACGCGAAAGTCCGAGCATCCAATCGACCTGTTCGAGTCGTTGGGTTGGCTTGCGCGCTGCAACGACCACAGTGTCTGCGAGCAAGAGCGGCGTGCCGACTGGGAAGAGCCCCGCGAGATCTTCGCGGTCTGCGATTTGGTCGAGATCAACGTTCCATCGAACTGCGCCGTTGGCAGGATCGAGACACCAAACGCGCGAACTCGCCGCGCGGCGATTCGACGCCGCATGTCCTTCGAACGTCACGAGCGCACCACGATCGACGGCAATCGCCGAGAAGTCGTTGACGGCCGACACGTCACGTTCCACGCCACCAAAGCCGAGCGCTCGACTCCAGATTTCATCGCGAGAGTCGATGTCGATCGCGCGGACGTGCGAACCTTCGTTGATGTACGCGATATGGCCGAGCACGTACGGCACGGCCGTCATGTAGGTCGCGTTGGCGCGCGCGTCATCGAGCATGCGCGGACTCGCGCGAAGTGCCGAAGGATCGAAGATACGGCGAAGAAGCGTGCGGTCGAGTTCGACCGACCACACTTGCTGCCAATCCGCGCTCGGCAACTCGCCCGTCGCACCTTGTTCGAGCGGACTCCGCACGACACTTGAAGAGACATTGGTCGCAGAGTTGGCGGGAGTGTTGGCAGTTTGGCTCGCACCCACACTCCTACCCAAATGCACGGGTGTCGCCTTCGCCGACGCCAACGCTGAGGCCGCGGCTGAGGCCGCACCAAAGTCGTTCGCGGCTTCCGCATCGGCGGCCAGTGATTCGAGTTGCGCAAGCGCCGCGTCGCGCTCTGTGATGAGGCCAGTGCGCGCCGCAGCCACGGCGGTCAGCCACGCTTGCCCCACCGCTTCACCTTTTGACTCGGGGCTTCGCAAGTCGGGGTGCGCGCTGACGCGACGAACTGTGGCAAGCGCTTCGTCCGCGCGATCTGCAAGTAACAGCGACTGTGCAACGCGCAATGTCGCGATGAGACCCGCTCGCGTCAGACGACGACGCGAAGCCGTTCGCGACGGCCCCTCTTCTGCAAGCATGACCTCGGCAGCGCGTGACTCATTCGCGCGGAAACGCTCCAACACCGCAGGCGTTGCAAGGAGCAAGCGTTCGGTTTCATCTGCAACCGAACGGAAGAGGACGTCTTGCTCACCCGCCACCTTCAGCAAGCGATCGCCGTACTCGTCGAGCAATCGGCGGCAGAGTCGCGCCGATTCCGCGGGATTCTCCTTCGACTGCGCAACAGCGTCATCGAAGAGCGTTTGCGCGGTCGGGCTATCCGCGATGGCTGGAAGCGTCGCTTGCTGCGCGTTGGCAGTCGTCGTCGCGATGAAACTCCCGCTCCCAGCAAAGACTGCGAGGAGGAGGCAAGGCGCAATGCTGCGGCGCGTCCGATGCATGGGTCGAAGCGTAGCGTCGGCGACGCGCGTGACGGCGCGTTCATGACCAGACTCGTGCTACATTCCGCAGCATGTTCACTTTGGCACGTTCGAAGCTTGTCTGTGCGCTCCTCGCCACCATGGCAGGTGCGCTCACGGGCTGTCACGTCGTCCGACCTGAGGGCCGTGCCACCGAGTTGCGCCTCGGCCAAACCAATGGCGACCTCACGGAAGTTGTCGTCGTACTTGAACTTCGAAATCCAGGCCGCGACGAGATCGATCTCGTCGAATACGACTACACGGTTTCTCTCGCGGATGGCTCGCGCTACGGCGGTCGTTGGGCGGCGTTGCGCGCACTGCCACCAGGGCAAACTGTTGAGGCGATGCTGCCCGCGGTCCTGCCCACGACGAGCCTCGCAGACGGCATGGCGTGGAGCGCCAGTGGCACCGGCAAGTACCGCGATCCGAACTCGGTGCTCCGCATCCTCTACGAGGCGGGCATCTTGAAGAACGAGTACTCGTTCTCGACGAGCGGCACGAAGAAGTTCTCGAAGGCAGCTTCGACGAGTGCCGTCGCCCCTGCTGCGACGCCGGCTGCAACGCCGGACGCAACGCCCGCTGCGACGCCAACGACGACCCCTGCTGCAACGCCAACGGCGACGCCGGCCGGAGATGCAGCCGCCGCGCCGAAGCCGCAGTGATCGGCTCTCTAGACGCGTTGGTTCTCGCCCCTTGATGTCGTTGCATGCGGTTCTTGCGCACGCTGCGAAATCGTGACGCCTGCGCGAGTTCCACCTGATTCAGGCAGTTCCTCGAAGCCACGCTCAACCCCTCGTCCCTTCGAGCCGATCGACCGTGATGCGGAGCGTCGGCTGGGTGGATCCCCGTCGCGCTCCCACCGGAGGAAACGCACGTGGCGGAACTCAGTGCACTCGACGAGATTCTTCGGAAGGCAAACGAAAACGACGCCTCGGACGTTCACTTGGTGGCTGGCCATCCGCCGATGGTTCGCGCACAAACGGTCATGCAGCCGTTGGACATGCCAACGCTCTCGAGCGAAGACATGTGGCGCATTCTTGCGGGCATGACCAACGAGATCCAACGTCGCCATTTCGAACAGCATCTCGACCTCGACTTCTCCTACGAAATCACTGGCTTCCGTCGCTACCGCGTGAATGCGCACATGCAGCGCGGCATGGTCGGCATGGCGATGCGCGCGATTCGCACCAAGGTGCCGCCGCTTGCCACGCTCAATCTTCCCGAAGTCATCTCGCGTCTCACATATCTGCCGCGCGGACTCGTGCTCGTGACGGGCGACACTGGCTCGGGTAAATCGACCACGCTCGCCGCCATGATTCAGGCGATGAATGAGCGCTATCGCAAGCACATCATCACGCTCGAAGACCCTGTCGAATACACCTTCGCCAGTCAGAAGTGTTTGATCGAACAACGCGAACTTGGCGCGGATATGCCGACGTTCGCGAGCGGCCTCAAACACGCGCTGCGTCAAGACCCCGACATCATTCTCGTCGGCGAAATGCGCGATCTCGATACGACTGCGCTCGCGATTACCGCTGCGGAAACTGGCCACCTCGTGCTTTCCACGCTGCACACGGTGAATGCCTCGCAAACGGTCGAACGTATCGTCGACATGTATCCAGCGAATCAGCAGAACCAGATTCGCGCAATGCTCGCCAACACGCTGCAGGCTGTGATTTCACAGACTCTTTTCCGTCGCGTGGATAAGCCAGGCATGGTGCCTGCGATTGAGGTCATGCTCTGCACGCCCGCTGTGCGCAACATCATTCGTGAAGCGCGTACCTACGAGATTCCAAACGTCATCGAAACGAGTCGATCGATCGGCATGACGACGCTCGACAACGCGATCGCTGAACTCTATTTCAACGGCATGATCTCTCGCGACGACGCCGTCGCACAGGCTGCCTATCCAGACAAACTCGACCGCATGTTGGCGGCCTAACCGATGGCAACGCAGCACTATCGCTTCCAAGCTCGCAACGCCCGCGGCGAACTCGTCGCGGGAACGCTCGTTGCAGACAGCGTTGCGGCAGCGGCACAAGCGATTCGTGCTCGCGGTGATCACGTCGTACAACTCGTTCCAGTGGCGGCTGCGGGCGAAGATCTCCGCGCTGCCATCAAGCGCTTCAACTACTCTTCGGGTCCTTCGCAGAAAGACATTCTTGACTTCACGACGCAACTCGCGGTGATGATTCGAGCAGGCATTTCCATTCGCGCTGCGCTCGAAGGTATTGCAGAGCAAGTTCAGAACCAAAAGTTCCGCCGCATCCTGATGCAAATCAAAGCGGACGTCGAGAGCGGCAAGCAATTCTCTGAGGCCATCGCCAAGCATCCGAAACTCTTCGGGCCGCTGTACGTCAACATGGTGAAAGCGTCGGAAATGTCGGGTTCGTTTGCGAAGATGCTTGACCGCATCGCGGCCTATCTCACGCAAGAAATTGAAACCCGCAAGATGGTGGTCGGTGCGTCGATCTACCCCGGCATCATTGCGTTGATGGCGATTTCGACGACGGTCTTCCTCCTCACCTTTGTTTTGCCGCGATTTGCTGGCGTTTTCAAAGGCAAGGAAGATGCGCTTCCAGGGCCGACCAAGTTCCTCATGGCACTCTCGACCTTTATGGTCGAGTGGTGGTGGCTGTTGCTGATCGGCGCAGTGGTCGGCATCGGCGGGTTCATTGGATTCATCAAAACCGAGTTCGGCGGTTTCTGGTGGGATCGCTTCAAGATCTCCGCGCCAATCGTGAGGCGCATGTTCCGCGCGCTCTACATCAGCCGCTCACTGCAAACGATGGGCGAACTCCTGAACGCTGGCGTACCGATGCTCGACACCATCGCGATTACCGGCGATATCTCGGGGAATCGTCAGTACAAGCGACTTTGGCGTTCGGTCTATGGCTCCGTCAAGCAAGGAAAGAAAGTGCAAACGCAGTTGATGCGCAGCACGCTCTTGCCGCGTTCGGTGATTCAGATGATCGCCGCGGGCGAGGAGTCAGGAAAGCTCGGCGAAGTGCTCGATGAAATCTCGGTCTTCTACGCGAAGGCGCTGAAGGACGCGATCAAAGCAGTCACCAGCATGATCGAACCGATCATGATCGTCTTGATGGGATCAGTCGTCGGATTCATCGCGATGGCGATCATCCTTCCGATCTTCAAGATGTCGAACTTGGTTTCAGGGTGAGGATGCACGCATGGAAGCGAACCATCACCATCTCTGCAGCGCATCGCACGGCTTTCGTCGCGCGGCTGCACGCTCCACACGCATGCGACGTGGCTTCACGCTCATCGAAACCGCGCTCGCGACGGTGATCGTCGGTACGGGCGTCGTCGCGATCGTGGCGGCGCAGCAAGCATTCTTCCGTCAAAACGAGTGGTCCACGCACGCGTCGACCGCCCAGCGACTCGGAAACGAAATTCGCGAATTGACGCTGCATTTGCCCCGACATGACCCCGTCACTGGACAAGCGTTTTGGGGTCCCGAAAGTTCGGAACTCGACGTCCTTGACTACGACGACCTCGACGACTTTGACGGCGAGGATGGAGAAGGAACCGTCTTCTCTGCGGCACTCGGGAGTGGACCAATCAGCGCCCTCGGCGATGTGTTCCCTGATATGGCGGGCTGGTCGCAGCGCGTGTTTGTCGAGAACATCGATCCCTTCGAAGTGACGCGCACGGTTGCGGATGGCGCGAGTGAGCTTCTTCGCGTTCGTGTCATCGTGGAGTATCAGGGTCCGACCGATGAGGCCCCGCGCGAAATCACGCGTGTGACTTGGATTGCGCCTGGATGAATGCGGCGAGTACGCCGCACGCAGAGTTGCGTGTGAGGCGAGTTCGGAAACACCTCATGCATCGACGTGTCACCATCTCTGGTCGGAATCGCGTGCGACACGTTCGTCGCGCGCATCGACGTGGCGTGGCAAGCGTGCTTGCCATGATGTTTCTTGTGATCTTCGGATCGCTCGCCGCCGCGATGGCGGTTGTTGCGCAAGGAAACATGCGAACTGCAGACAGTTCGCTGAAAGTCTCTCGCGCGCAAAGCGCCGCAGAGAGCGGACTCGTCTTTGCCGAACGCCGGCTGGCGAAAGAATCAAAGCGATTTGTCGTCGAAAAAGGCGTCATTGATGCTGGATTCGCCTCGCGGCTTTGGACTGGATCGTGGAACGGAAACGATGGAGAAGTTGAGATCCTTCCTGCCGATGGATTCGACGGGCCCGCATCGCCTGATGGTCTCGTCGAGGCTCTGCGCGACGCGCATCTTGCAGACGCTTCGGCATTTGCTCCGCTCGCTGAGCACGCTGGACTCCCTGAGATTTTCGACAACGGCGCGTTGGTCACTCTGCCGATGCGACTGGAAGCTGGCGTCGATCGATTGTGGTTCCAATTAATGTACGAGCCCGTCGCCGGCACCAATCGCGTGCGCGTGACAAGCAGCGGCATCGATGGGGAGATTCGACGAACGATTTCGATCGAGTACGAAATCACCAAGCGCATCGAGTACGCCGTCATTTCGCCAAACCGCGTGATGATCGGAAAGAACGTGCTCGTCGAGGGACCGCTCGGTACGCGCTACGGAACAGAACCCGGCGAATTGACTGCAGCAAACGGCGATCCGCTCGTGATGCGCTCCGACTTCCGCTACCTCTCCGATGCTTTGAACACCAAGCTCGCAGATCTCGCCGAGCGCATCGCGGAACATGACGTTGATGGCGACGGTCGACTTCGGCCAGCGCACCCTGTGGAGGGTCCAGCACTCGCGGATAGCGGATTCACTGATCTTGATGGCGATCAGTTCGTGGATGACTTTGACCTCTTCCTTTCGGAGTACGACGCGAATGGCGACGGCGCTGTCGTATGGGATGTGACGCGTGCGGCCGCTGCTGGAATTTCGGATGCTGCCGAGTTCTCAGGTATTGACGATCAACTCGCGCGGCTGATCGATCTCGCGCATCCAGACCGAAACGGCGACGGATCGATCGATGCGCGCGACGTACGACTCGGCTACTCCGACGGCGTGCTCAACACCTTCGACTTCTACGCGAAAGTTGCGGGAAATCTCGTCTTCGGCGTTGGCCTCTCTGCGTGGGAGAGTACTGCGCAAGACGATTGGCGCAACATCGCGCAAGGCCCAGTGCGTCCAGCGAACTTCCTTGGGCCCGCACGATTTGAAGTTTCCACCGAGGAACTCCGCGTGGTCACCACCGCAGACTTTGCAGACAGCGCGGCGTGGTTCTCCACCAATGTGACCTCGGACTTTGCCGCGCAAGCAACTGCTGGCGTTGGCGCAGGCGGAACAATTGTTCCCGTGACATCCGCACCGTACGAATCCGTGCCATACGGTTCGCCCGCCGCGTACGACCACTATCGCCGACCGATCTATCGCAACATGACCTTCCGCGATGTGCGAATTCCAAAGGGCACCAACGCGCTCTTCGAGAATTGCCGCTTCGAAGGCACGGTGTATCTCGAAACGGAAACTGGCTGTACGGATGTGAATTGGAACTACACCGGCGCATTGATGGCTGTCGACGTCGCTGGAACAACCGTCTATCAGCCGCGCTTCCCGACGATCACCTCGACACTCGGCGGCGCAACCATCACCGACACTCGGACCATTTCGAATTCGATTCGCTTCCACAACTGCACCTTCCTCGGATCCATCGCAGGCGACACGCCAGGTGAATTCACGCACTGGCGCAACAAGGTGCAAATCACTGGCGCAACGCGCTTCTACTCCGATCCAGAGGACGCTGAAATCGCGCTGCAAACGGATGGCGATGAACTGCGCGATGTTCTCGAGTCGTTCGGCGCTGAGAAACTCGATCGGCTGCAACGCAGTTCGATCATGCTTCCCGGCTGGTCTGTCGACGTTGGAAACTTCTCCAATGAAGTCGCCGCGGATCCGGATCTCACTCCGCGCGTGAAACTCAAGGGAACAGTCATCGCAGGCATCATGGACATCCGCGGCACGGCCGACATCGCGGGAACACTGCTGATGACGTATCGCCCGGTCGCAGGACAGGGCGCACTCGCGTACAACGGCCAACCCGAGAGTTTCAACACCACGCTCGGCTATTTCGGTGCGCTTGATGGCGATGGCGAGGGTGCACTTCCTGGCGATGCAGGCTTCAATGGATTCGGCGAAATTCGCCTTCGCTACGACCCGAATGCGAAGTTGCCCGACGGCATTCCATGGCCTATCTCCGCCGAACCAGTCGCAGAGAGTTACCGCGAAGGAGGACTCGCGGGATGACGCGATCAACTCCACACGAACGTCAGTTCATGCAGGCCACGCCTTCTCGAGTTCGGCAATCGCGCCATCGCCGCGGGTTTTCGCTCGTTGAAATGCTGATCGCGCTCGCGATTTCGGCAGCGCTTCTCGTTGCGGTGCTTTCCGCATTGGTCGCGAGTTTCCGCGCGTATCAGGCGACAACAGAGCAAG